>NZ_JAJCNG010000019.1:0-68362 GCF_020561005.1 Mediterraneibacter sp. 210702-DFI.3.120
CGTCATCACTCAACACGCATCAGACTCCTTTCCATTGAATATCTGTATATATATATTAACGGGTTATGCACTTAAAATGATTAAAAGATTCCTCATTTTTTTCATTTCAATGCATAAAGAAAAGTCCCATAAACATTGAGTTTACAGGACTTAACCATATCATATCTTATCTTATCTTATCTTATCTTAGAATTTCTTAATTAGCAAATACCCTGAGCTGTCATAGCATCTACAACCTTCTCAAATCCGGCAATGTTAGCACCTACAACGTAGTTGCCCTTGAATCCGTATCTCTCAGCTGCATCAACCATGTTGTGGCAGATGTTAACCATGATGTTTTTCAGTTTTGCATCAACTTCTTCGAATGTCCAGCTCAGACGCTCGCTGTTCTGGGACATCTCAAGTGCAGATGTTGCAACTCCACCGGCGTTAGCTGCTTTACCAGGTGCAAAGATAACACCATTCTCCTGCAGATACTCTGTAGCTTCGAGAGTTGTAGGCATGTTAGCACCTTCACATACTGCAATACATCCGTTTGCAACAAGTGCCTTTGCATCTTCAAGGTGAAGCTCATTCTGTGTAGCACATGGAAGAGCGATGTCAACTTTAACATTCCATACTCCTCTTCCTTCGTGATACTCTGAATTCGGACGGTAGTTCTTGTACTCTGTCAGTCTTGCACGTTTTACTTCTTTGATCTCTTTAAGAGCTGCTACATCGATTCCGTCCGGATCATATACCCATCCTGTAGAATCACTTGCTGTAACAACCTTAGCACCAAGCTGCTGTGCTTTCTGGATTGCGTAGATTGCAACGTTACCAGCACCGGAAACAGCAACTGTCTTACCTGCAAGTTCGATACCATTGAGTTTCAGAAGCTCATCTGTCAGATACAGAAGTCCATATCCTGTAGCTTCTGTACGAGCAAGAGATCCACCATAGGAAAGTCCTTTTCCTGTAAGAACTCCTTCATATAATCCACGGATTCTCTTGTACTGTCCGAACATATATCCGATCTCTCTTGCGCCTGTACCGATATCTCCTGCTGGAACATCAGTATCAGCACCAATATATTTGCAAAGCTCTGTCATAAAGCTCTGGCAGAATGCCATAACTTCTCTGTCAGATTTTCCCTTAGGATCGAAATCAGATCCCCCTTTACCTCCACCGATTGGAAGTCCTGTAAGGGAGTTTTTGAAAATCTGCTCGAAACCGAGGAATTTGATAATACCAAGGTTTACAGATGGATGAAGACGAAGACCTCCCTTGTACGGTCCAATTGCACTGTTGAACTGTACACGGTATCCTGTGTTAACCTGTACCTGACCCTTGTCATCTACCCACGGTACACGGAACTTAAACTGTCTCTCAGGCTCTACCAGTCTCTCAAGAAGAGCATCTTTACGGAATTTTTCTTCATTTGCTTCAATCACAACGCGAAGAGACTCCAGTACCTCTTTTACTGCCTGATGGAATTCCGGCTCTGCAGGATTCTTCTTTACAACTAAATCAATCACTTCATCAACGTATGACATCTTAATTACCTCCTAGAATAAATAGATTGGGATTCCTATCTCCCTGATACTATTGTATCTTTCGTCAACGGATGTCTTTTCTAAAAGAAAAAACAGACTGACAAGCAATCTGTTACCTCAGACACCGTTGTCTACTCGTTTATTTTATAAGCTAAATGAAAGATTGTCAATCATTAATTGCATTATTTTAAAGTTTTATCACTTTAAGTTGATAAAACTGCATGAACTAATGTATCAAATTGCAATTTTCAGCATATTTAAGGTTATATGTCGAGTAAACAGATCGGAAAATGGTGGTTTTTATATGTTAGGAAAGAACTTTCCTAACATATAAAAAACAGAGTACTGTTTCCAGTACTCTGTCCATTTGCACATATTAGTTATATTTACGTTTTCTAGCAGCTTCAGATTTCTTTTTACGTCTAACGCTTGGTTTCTCGTAGTGCTCTCTCTTACGAATCTCCTGCTGAATACCAGCCTTTGCACAGTTTCTCTTGAATCTGCGTAAGGCGCTATCTAACGTTTCGTTTTCTTTAACGATTACATTTGACATAGTCTCACACCTAACCTCCCCTCCAGCCTTGTATTGTGCATCATACGACTGTTCGGGTATATTTATTGCACTGGATATTATTATAACATATTTTTTCAAAACGTCAACTGCTTTTTATGATTTTTTATACTTTTTTCTCGCTTCTACCAAAAAGAGAATCTGCCACAGACAGATTCTCTTTACAATGACTTTATTTAATAGCTTTATTTAATCTGATCAGCCAGTGCTTCTTCTGCTTTTGCAAGTGCATCCGGGATTCCTGCTGGGTTCTTTCCACCTGCCTGAGCCATGTTCGGACGACCACCGCCGCCTCCGCCAACAAGACCTGCGATTGCTTTCACAAGATTTCCGGCATGTGCTCCCTGCTTCATTGCTCCGTCTGTTGCTGTAGCCATCAGGCTTACTTTTCCGTCATTTCCTGATGCAAGTACAACCACACCTTCGCCAAGCTTCTCTTTGAGCTGGTCTCCAAGGTCACGAAGTCCATTCATATCAACACCGTCAAGCTGTGCTGCAAGAAGCTTCACACCTTTTACTTCTTTCACCTGGTCAAGGATGTCTCCTGCTGCGCTCTGAGCCATCTTGCTCTTAAGACTCTCAACTTCTCCCTTCAGAGACTTGTTCTCTGCCTGAAGATGTGTGATCTTCTCTGCAAGATTCTCCGGAGTTGCTTTTACAAGCTGTGCTGCTTCTTTGAGAAGACGCTCCATCTCAGCATAGTAGTTCATAAGTCCTTCAGATGTCAGGGCTTCAATACGACGAACACCTGCTGCTACACCACTCTCAGAAATAATCTTCAGTGCTGTAATCTCTGATGTATTCTTAACATGTGTACCACCACAGAATTCAACGGAGAATCCACTCATATCTACGACACGTACAACATCACCGTATTTCTCACCAAACAGAGCCTGTGCTCCTGTCTTTCTTGCTTCCTCGATTGGAAGGTTCTTTGTCACAACTGCGAGGGCATTTGTGATCTGCTCATTCACAATTTCTTCAACCTTCTTCAGTTCCTCAGGTGTTACTGCTGAGAAATGTGTAAAGTCGAAACGAAGTCTGTCTGCATTTACAAAAGATCCTGCCTGCTCTACATGGCTTCCAAGTACTGTACGAAGTGCTTTCTGAAGCAGATGTGTTGCACTGTGGTTTCTTTCTGTAAGTGCACGGTTCTTTGCGTCAACTTCAAGAGTTACCGCATCACCAATCTTGATCATTCCTTTTACAACATGTCCTACATGTCCAACCTTTGTTCCTGCAAGGTGAATACAATCTTCTACAACAAACTCTCCATCGGCTGTACGAATCACACCTTTATCAGCTTCCTGTCCACCCATTGTTGCATAGAATGGAGTCTGCTCAACGATGATTGTTCCCTTTTCTCCATCAGAAAGTGCATCAACAACTTCTGTCTCTGTTGTAAGAGCTGTAACCTTAGAATCAAATGTCAGATTGTCATATCCGACAAATTCTGTCTCAAGTGCTGCATCCAGCTGATCGTATACAGAAACTTCTTTTCCTGTATAAGAATGAGTTCCGAATGTTCCTTCTGATTTCGCACGCTGTTCTTCCTGTGCTTTCTTGAATCCTTCCTCGTCATAAGTCAGCCCCTTTTCTTCCAGGATCTCACTTGTCAGGTCGATTGGGAATCCATAAGTATCATAAAGCTTAAATGCATTCTCTCCGGAAAGAACTTTCTCTCCATTCTTCTCCATCTCAGCTTCCATATCTGCAAGGATTGCAAGTCCCTGATCGATTGTCTTATTGAAGTTCGCTTCTTCTTTCGCAATTACATTAAAGATAAACTCTTTCTTCTCTTCCAGCTCCGGATATCCATCCTTGGAACCTTCAATTACAGTCGTTGCAAGCTTTACAAGGAATGCTCCGTCAATTCCGAGCAGCTTTCCGTGACGGCATGCACGTCTTAACAGACGGCGGAGAACATATCCACGACCGCTGTTAGAAGGTAAGATACCATCAGAAACCATAAATGTTACGGAACGAATATGGTCTGTAACAACACGCAGAGAAACATCTGTCTCATGATCTATTCCGTACTGCTTGCCGGAGAGGTTACATACATGATCTCTCAGTGCTTTCATTGTATCAATATCAAACATGGAATCTACATCCTGTACGATACAGGCAAGACGCTCAAGTCCCATACCTGTATCAATGTTCTTCTGGATCAGGTCTGTATAGTTGCCGTGTCCGTCATTGTTGAACTGGCTGAATACGTTATTCCAGATCTCCATGTAACGGTCGCACTCACATCCTACTGTACATCCCGGTTTTCCACATCCGTATTTTTCTCCACGGTCATAGTAAATCTCAGAACACGGACCACATGGACCTGAACCGTGCTCCCAGAAGTTATCTTCCTTACCAAAACGGAAGATACGTTCTGCCGGAATTCCCATCTTCTTATTCCAGATTTCGAACGCTTCATCATCATCTTCGTATACTGAAGGATATAATCTGTTCGGATCAAGTCCCACAACTTCTGTAAGGAACTCCCAGGACCACTCGATTGCTTCATTCTTGAAATAATCTCCAAAAGAGAAGTTTCCAAGCATCTCAAAGAATGTACCGTGACGTGCTGTCTTACCGACATTCTCGATATCTCCTGTACGAATACATTTCTGACATGTTGTCACTCTTCTTCTCGGCGGGATCTCCTGTCCTGTGAAATATGGTTTCAGCGGAGCCATTCCTGAATTGATCAGGAGAAGACTCTTATCATTATGTGGTACTAAAGAAAAGCTCTTCATTGCAAGATGTCCCTTGCTCTCAAAGAACTCCAAAAACATTTTTCTTAATTGGTTTACTCCGTATGGCTGCATACATCCATCCTCCTCTTTCGCTCATAAAAAGCCTATTCTGTAATATACCACAACAGCCTCCGTTTGTAAAGCGGAGGCCGGTTATTATCCTTATATTTACTTATTTCAGTTCAATTTCTTCCAGTTCTTTCGGTGGAAGTGCTCTGCTTGAGTTTTTGACATAAGCTGCGACATCCTTCTTCGCAGTCGGGATTGGAATATTCGTTCCAGCTCCTGCAATACATCCGCCAGGACATCCCATACCCTCGATCAGACATCCATTCATTCTTCCGGCTTTGGCAAGTGTCAGGATCTTCTTACATTCTGCCAGACCTTCCGCATGCTCAATATTAACCTGCGTTCCAGGGTAATACTCGTTAATACATTCTTCGATTGCCTTTGCAACTCCTCCTGCACAGGCGTATCCACGTCCGGCTCCTGTCGCATCATGGAAAGAAGACTCTGCCTCATAAGCTGTCAGATCAATTCCCTTCGCATCAAACATTGCCTGCAATTCTTCAAATGTAACAACGAAATCCACATCACTTCTCACAGTACGTCTGGAAGCTTCCAGCTTCTTTGCTGCACAAGGTCCGATAAATACAACCTTTGCATTCGGATGTTCCTGTTTGATTGTTCGTGCTGTTGCAACCATCGGAGTCAGTTCCTGTGAGATCTGATCGATCAGATCCGGGAAGAACTTCTTCGCAAGCATTGCCCAAGATGGACAACAGGATGTCAGAAGAAATGGAAGTTCTCCGGTTGTCACTTTATTCACATAATGATGTGCTTCCGCAATTGCTCCGATATCCGCTCCAAGAGCAACCTCATATGTCTCTGAAAATCCGAGTTCTTCAAGAGCTGCTTTGAAGTTTCTTACATTAATATTCGGTCCAAACTGACCAACAAATGCCGGTGCTACCTCAGCCACAATCTCTTCTCCTTCTGAAAGTGCACGAGCCAGCTGGAAGATCTGAGACTTGTCAGAGATCGCACCAAACGGGCAGCTTACCATACACATTCCGCAGGAAACACATTTGTCAGCATCAATATAAGCACGTCCTAATTTATCCGATGTAATTGCATTCACTCCACAAGCTTTCTTGCAAGGACGCTCCTTCTTGGCAATCGCATCGTATGGACAGACAGACTTGCACTTTCCACACTTGATACATTTATCCTGATCGATAAAGGATTTTCCATTCACCATGGAAATAGCGCCCCTCGGACAGACTTCCTGACAAGGATGTGCAAGGCAGCCCTTACATACATTGCTGACCTCGTATTTATTCTCCTCACAGCTCTCGCAGCCTGACGGAATCACCTGCATCAGCGGCGGCTCATAATATTTTTCAGAAATATTACTGGCCTCAACTCCCGCTGTCAAATGGACCGGCTTATTCTCCGGACGAAGGGAAAGTCCCATCGCAAGACGGAGTCTTTCTCTTACGACTGCTCTTGCACGATAAATGCTCTCACGGTATTTTACTTCTGAATCTTCTCCTACGATTTCATATGGAATTGCTTCCATATCTGCTACCAATGTCTCTGCATTTGCTTTAAATCCAAGCTTGGCAACTTCTGTAAATACCTGTCTTCGAATTGCACGAACCGGTGTCTGTAATCCTCTCATTTTTGATCTCCTCCTATTCTTCAGTTCCAAAAACTCTCTGTGCATAATGAACCGACTGCATGGCATCTTTGCCATAGAAATCAGCTCCTATCATATCTGCGTAGTCCTGATTCAGTACAGCGCCTCCTACCATCACAAGACAATGCGGAGCTTTCTCTCTAAGCTGTCTGATCGTCTCTTCCATACTTACGACAGTTGTTGTCATCAAAGCACTTAATCCTACCAGATGAATATCTTGTTCAAGTACTGTGTCAACAATTGTCTCCGGCGGAACATCCTTTCCAAGATCGATCACATCAAAGCTATAGTTTTCAAGCAGAACCTTCACGATATTTTTACCGATATCATGGATATCCCCTTTTACTGTAGCAAGAATGATCTTTCCTTTCTTCTCCTGAACTTCTCCGCTGCTATCCATTTTCTCTTTAAGCACCGCAAATGCTGTCTTGGCCGCTTCAGCACTCATCAGTAGCTGAGGCAAAAAGACTGTTCCCTTCTCAAATCCTTCACCTACCGTATTCAGTGCCGGGATCAGCTCTTCGTTAATGATCTCCAGACCATCTTTCTCCTGAATCATCTCAGATGTAATGCTGTTCGCCTCTTCACGAAGCCCTCTTTCAATTGCACTTTTCAGTGTCATCTTGTGAGCTGAACCTGTTGCGGAAACCGGAGCTGTTCCCGGCTGCTGTGCATATTTATTAATATAATTCTCACAGTTGCTGTCCAGATTCATTAACGCATGGTATGCATACCATGCCTTCATCATATCCTCCGAGTTCGGATTGATAATTCCAACGCTCAAACCATTCTGCATTGCCATCGTATAAAAGATGGAGTTTACAATCGGTCTGCTTGGGAGACCGAAAGAAATATTTGATACACCAAGCACAGTACACACACCAACTTCGTCACGAAGTCTGCGAAGTGTCTCAAGTGTCACCTTTGCTCCTTCCGGTTCTGAACTGATCGTCATTGCCAGGGCATCAATTACAATATCTTTCTTCTCGATACCGTATTTTGCTGCCTCTGCGATAATCTTCTTCGCAATCTGTACACGTCCCTCGGCTGTTGCCGGGATTCCGTCTTCATCAAGTGCCAGGCCGATCACAACACCGCCATACTTCCGGATCAGTGGGAATACTGCATCCATTGACTCCTGCTTTCCACTGACTGAATTGACCATCGCCTTACCATTGTAAATGCGAAGTGCATTCTCCATCGCAACCGTATCAACCGTATCAATCTGAAGCGGAAGATTCGTCACACTCTGAAGTTCCTGAACAACTTCCTTCATCAATGTCGGCTCGTCAATATCCGGAAGTCCTACGTTAACATCCAGAATATGTGCACCGTTATCCTGCTGTGCAATTCCTTCTTTTAAAATATAATCAAGATCATGTTCCTTAAGCGCCTGTTTAAAGCGTTTCTTTCCGGTTGGATTAATACGCTCACCAATAATCTTTGATCCGGTTCCAAGGAACACACTCTGTCCATAAGAAGATACTACAGTATAACTTTTCTTCTCAATCGGCTTCACCGGAATGTCTTTACACTGCTTCACCATCTCTGCAATATGTGCAGGAGTTGTTCCGCAGCATCCCCCGATCACAACTGCCCCAAGATCAACAACATGACGCATAACAGAAGCAAATTCTTCCGGAGAAACATCGTAATAAGTTTCTCCGTCTTTCTGCTTAGGAAGACCTGCATTCGGTTTGACGATCACAGGCACAGAGGAGTACTTCATGATCTGCTCCAGGATCGGCAGCATCTGCTCCGGTCCCATTCCACAGTTGATTCCAAGAGCATCAATCCTTAATCCTTCAAGCATTGCCACAACAGACGGAACATCTGCTCCGGTCAGAAGCTTTCCACGCTCGTCAAAAATCGTCGTAGCGAAAACCGGAAGAGATGTATTCTCTTTCGCCGCAAGTACTGCTGCCTTCAGTTCATAAGTGTCACTCATGGTCTCAATATGGATCAGATCCGCACCGGCTTTCTCTCCGAGGATCATAACTTCTTTGAATGTCTCATATGCTGTCTCGAAGTCCAGATCACCCATCGGTTTTAAAAGCTTTCCTGTCGGTCCGACATCCAGTGCTGTGTAGATTCTTCTTCCACCACTTGCCTCTTCAGCCGCATCCTTCACATGCCTGATCGCAAGACGGATAATTTCTTCCAATGGAAAATCATCGCAATGGAATTTCAATGCATTCGCTCCAAATGTGTTTGCAAGTACAATATCACTTCCTGCTGAAATATATTGTTTGTGAATGTTTTTGATCTCATCCGCATGTGTAACGTTCCACGTCTCCGGTAACTCTCCCGGCTGAAGTCCCTTTGCCTGAAGCAAGGTTCCCATTCCGCCGTCAAAATATAATAACTCTTTTCCCAGGCGTTCTCGTATCATCTTCTTGTATCAATCCTTCCTCTCTTATCTCTTGCTTATCGTCGGTATTCACAATCTTTTTTTGTACAGACCTCACATCCTGAGATTGGACATCTGTCCTTCTGTGTACTGATTCCAATTACTGCTGTTACCGACTTTGTTGGTGTCATCATAAAGCTGTCTGTCAAAGTCAACCCGATTGTCTTTGCACAATTCAACATTCGTACGACTGGTTCCTGATAACAGATATCAAAATCTCCATATCCGGGACTGAATCTCGGTCTTAAATACAAATGTTCTTCTTCAAGCTCTGCCGCAATCTTCTTCTGACACTCATCACAATATTCTTCTAACATTGCTGCTGCACAAGACTGCAAAATAACTGCTCTTGCCATATCTGTCAAAGAAATCCTGCGCATCAGCCGGTCAACTCCGGCGCCAAGTGTTGCTCCAAAAAGAACAACCTGACGGCATCCTTTCAGATTTCTACTCAGGCTCTTACTTCGAATCTCCATCTGTCCAATAACCAGTCTTCCGTCATCTGTATGATTCAGATCAAAAATTTGGCAGATGGACTTAGGCCCTGCTTCCTGTTCCAGGTCTTTGAAAGACTGTTGGATCAGTTCCAAGGTTCGTTCATCTGCCTCATTTTTTCCAAATCCCAGATAACGAACTGCTTCACGTACTCTCTTCTCTGTCTCTATCATCTGGTCATTCACTTTCTTAACACTTGATAATCTCGGAAAGATTATTCATAATCGCAATTGCGATCTCTGGCTTATTCATAGAATAAATATGAATATTATTCACACCGTTCGCAAGAAGGTCAATAATCTGATCTGTCGCATAAGCAATTCCCGCCTGCTTCATCGCCTCCGGAGAACTTCCGAAGCGATCTAATATTGCAAGAAATCTTCTCGGAAATACTGTTCCGGAAAGTTCCTGGCTTCGCTTCATCTGAGCAGCACTGGTAATCGGCATGATTCCCGGCAGAACCGGAACTGTGATTCCTGCTTCTCTGATTCTGTACAGGAAATTATAATGGATATCATTATCAAAGAACATCTGTGTTGTAAGGAAATCAACTCCACTGTCTACCTTCTGTTTCAGATAACGGATATCATCCTCTTTATGTTCCTGCTCCACATGTCCTTCCGGATAACATGCTGCACCAATACAGAAATCCCCATGTTTCTTGATTTCCTGTACCAGTTCATAAGCATAATGGAATCGATCTCCATCAGGGAATGTCATGCCTTCCGGAATATCTCCTCGTAAAGCGAGAATATTCTCGATTCCATGAGCCTTCAGGTTTTCAATCACCTCTCCAACTTCTTCTTTTGTGGATGAAGCACATGTCAGATGTGCAAGACTCATCACTCCAAGATCGTCCTTAATATGGGATGCGATCTTCGCTGTGTTCTTGCTTGTTCCGCCACCGGCTCCATAGGTTACGCTGATATAAGATGGGTTCAGTTTGGCAATCTCATCTGTTGCTGATAATACTTTGTCAAATCCTGCATCTGTCTTCGGCGGAAACACCTCAAAAGAAATGTGGATGCCTTTCTGGTTCAGTTTGTCAATAATTTTCATCGGGTCTGTTACTCCTTGCTCTTGTGTTACTCTTGTATTACTTCTTTGTTACTTCTTATAATTCTTATTCTCCGATCAGACTTCTGTACAGATCTTCATACTGTCTTGCAGAATTCATCCATGAGAAATCCTGAGTCATCGCGCGCTCGATCATCTTGTTCCAGTCACGTTTCTTATCATAATAGATTCTTTCTGCATAACGTACAGTGTTCAACATCTCATGTGCATTATAATTAGAGAAACTGAATCCTGTACCTGTCTTCTCAAACTCATTGTACGGTTCTACAGTATCTTTCAATCCTCCTGTCTCACGAACGATCGGAAGTGTTCCGTATCTCAGACTCATCAGCTGGCTGAGTCCGCATGGCTCGAATAAGGATGGCATAAGGAATGCATCACATCCGGCATAAAGTCTGTGAGAAAGATCATCGGAATAGAAAATATTCGCTGAAACCTTTCCTGCATACTTCCATGCAAAGTGACGGAACATATTCTCATATTTCGGATCTCCTGTTCCAAGTACTGCAATCTGCACTGCATCCTGACACATCTCATCCATCATATAATCGATCAGATCAAATCCTTTCTGGTCTGTCAGACGGGAAACGATTCCGATCAACATTACATGATTGTCTTTATCCAGTCCAAGTTCTTCCTGAAGAGCGGCCTTATTCACCGGTTTGTTTTTCCGGAAATTCTCAACATTAAATGTCTTTGCGATTCTATGATCTGTATCCGGATTCCAGTCATTGTAATCCAGACCATTCACAATACCGCAAAGATCATTTGATCTTGCTGCCATCAGTCCGTCAAGACCTTCTCCATAGAACGGTGTCTTGATCTCTTCTGCATAGCTGTGGCTTACTGTTGTCACCTTATCTGCATAAACAATACCGCCTTTGAGCATATTAGCATCTTTGTATGCCTCAAGCTTATCCGGAACGAAATAATAATCCGGAAGTCCTGTAATTCCCTGTACAGTCTTTGTATCCCATACCCCCTGGAACTTCAGGTTATGTATTGTCATAACTGTCTTGATTCCTCTGTAATATTCTCCAAAGAAGCGGAAATTATCCAGATATACCGGAATCAGACCTGTCTGCCAGTCATGACAGTGAATCAGATCCGGACGGAACCCAATGACCGGAAGAATACTTAAAACTGCCTTACAGAAGAAAGAGAATTTTTCAATATTCCACTTCGGATCTCCATCATATGGAGCAAATCCTGAAAAATAAAATTCATTATCAATGAAATAAAATGTAACTCCATTTAATTCTGTCTTAAAGATTCCGACATAGCGATTCTCTCCTGCAAAATCCATGTAGAAGTTTGTGATATACTCCAAGCGCTCTACCCACTCCTGTTTCATACACATGTACTTAGGTAAAACTACACGGCAGTCATATTTCTCTTTATCAAAATCTTTTGGAAGTGAACCTACAACGTCAGCAAGACCCCCGGTCTTTATAAATGGTACACATTCTGATGAAGCGAACAAAATGTTTTTCATACTTAGATCCTCCACTTTCACTTGCCCTCTTTCGGCAATTACTTATAAAATATTATACCGCATTTTTATCATAATGCAAAGGATTTCTCATTGTATTTTACTTCTTATTTTCCATGCCTGTATTCCAATTGTATTGTATCTGCGATCAAAGCAATAAATTCAGAATTTGTCGGTTTCCCTTTTCCATTGCTTACTGTATACCCAAAAAGTTCATCCAGAGTGTCCAGCTTTCCTCTGCTCCATGCCACTTCAATCGCATGTCGGATCGCACGTTCTACTCTGCTTGATGTTGTCTGATACTTCTTTGCAACGGTTGGATACAGGATCTTTGTGATTGCATTGAGCACATCCATATCATCTACCGCCATCATAATCGCATCTCTCAGATAATGATACCCCTTAATATGAGCCGGTATTCCGATCTCATGCAGCATATTTGTCACTCGTGTCTCCAGACTTTCTCCTCTGTTATCAGATGCCGCCTCAGAGCTTCTTGTTTCCATACCGTGTGACATCCGCCCCGCACTTCGGATTCGTTCTAACAACATCTCATTTTGAAACGGTTTCATCATATAGTAATTTGCACCTTTATTAAAAGCATCTTCTGTAATCTTTTCTTGCCCAACTGCTGTGATTACGATAAAATACGGATGCTTGCTGACAGTTTTGTCATGATTGATCCGATCCATGACCGTCAATCCATCCATTTTCGGCATAATCAGGTCGAGAAGAACAACATCCGGCTGTTTATCTTTGATGATCTGACACATCTCTTCACCATTTTTCGCCTTTCCGACCAGATTCATGTCTTTTTCCATCCCGATCACACGATCCAAAAGATCCAAAATTTTCTGGTTATCATCAGCAATGGCTATTTTCAAATGTTCCATCTTCTTCTCTCCTTTTTCTGAGAACGTTTGTCTTGTTACACCACTCGTGTATTATATTCCAGCTTTTTTGTCGTATTCAAGAAAATCTTGCAGTAGTATTTCGACATCCTTTTCGACCCTTTTCACGATTCTTCCTCTTTCAACATATTTTCAATAAAAATACCGTATCCTTTTGTCGAATCCTGTACAAACACATGTGTCACAGCTCCGATCAGTTTTCCATTCTGAATGATGGGACTCCCGCTCATTCCCTGAATAATGCCCCCTGTCTTTTCCAGCAATTCCGTATCTGTCACCTGAATTACCATTCCTTTGTTTACCTGGTCGGATTCTTTGTCAATTTGTGTTATACAGATTGTGTATTCTTTCACCTCACCATCAATGTAGCAGCGAATCCTTGCCTCTCCTGTCTTTATTTCCTCTTTTTTTGCTACCTGTATCGGAACTTCCTCTCCTATCCAGCTTCTGTCTGAATTTAATTCTCCATAAATACCCGCATCCGTATTTTTCTCAATCACTCCAAGCTGATGAAACCGATTATAAACAATAATCCCTTCCATTGTTCCGGGATTCCCTTTGCTTCCCTTTTGCACTTTCTGAATACTGGTTCTATAAAGCGTTCCTCTTTTGATCGTAAGAAGTGTACTTGTATCAATATCATGAATACCATGTCCCAGTGCTGCGAACCTGTTATTTTTTGTCAAAAATGTGATCGTCCCAAGTCCCTGTACATTATCTCTTACCCAGATTCCAAGGCGATAATTTCCTTTTGAAATCTGCACAGGAGTCAATTTCTTTTCTAATATCGTATTTTCACGTCTGACTGTCAGAAGGACCTTCTCTCCATCCAGATGTTCCACCAGATCCATCAACTGTTTTTTCCCCTCAATCTTCTGGTGATTCACTTCCGTAATATAATCACCGGAACTCACTACACCCTGTGCAGGTGTATATTCCTTCCTATCCATCCCCGTCATTTTCTCCGTGTCTAAAACCAGTACACCATCCGTTTCCATATAAATTCCAACCGGCATTCCTCCAAGCAGAACCGTATCGTCTTCCTTTTCCGCAGCCAGACTTTCCACTTCCCGACCACTGACTTCCGTATTTTCCATAAATCCTGTAATCTGTGCACAGCCACATAACATCAATAAGCAGAACATAAACAACAGACCTGTCCTGCTCATATTCCTTTTCCTGCGTTCTTTCATGATCCACACTCCTCTCTTGCAAATATTAAAAGCAGATGCTGTTTGCATCTGCTCTTAGTATGTGTGGATCTTCTTCTTTTCACACTGGTATTATTTTTCTCTTTTTGCCAGTTCCTTCATTTCTCTGGCACTGTCTATGATTCCATCTGTTACATTTGCTCCACCAAGTAGCCTTGCAAGCTCTGCAACAGAGTCTTCCTGATCAAGTCTCTCGATCTGTGTTCTCACAGAATTATCTTCTGCCTCTTTATGAATACAAAAATGAACATCTGCTGCTGCTGCGATCTGTGAAAGATGTGTAATACAAATTACCTGACGGCTCTTTCCGATCAACTGCAGTCTCTCTCCGACACGACCTGCTGTGATTCCTGATATTCCACTATCAATCTCATCAAATATCAAAGTCGGTGTATCTTCTTCATCTGCAAGTACGGTCTTGATTGCAAGCATAATACGGGATAGCTCTCCTCCGGATGCTACATCCCCCAGTGGACGCACAGGTTCTCCCGGATTAACCGACAGATAAAACTCTGCATCATCTTTTCCTTGTGCAGAATAACTTTTTGCTTCTGTCAAACGAATTTCAAAACGTGCATCCAGGAAATTCAGTTCCGACATCTGATGAACAATTTCCTCGGCAAATTTAACTGCGTTTTGTTCACGCACTTCATGCAGTTCCATCGCAGCCTTTTCCATCTGCTTTTCTGCTTTTTTCTGTTTCTCCAAAAGTTCCTGCATAAAAGAATCGTAATCTTCCAGTTCCGATAGTCTCTGTCTTTTTTCCTTACAATATGCAAGGATATCACTGACAGTGTTTCCATATTTTGCCTTTAAATGATTCACTTCATTCAGGCGGGACTCAACTTCTGAAAACTCTTCTTCCGAATATTCAAAACTCTTTGCATATTCTGCCAGATCCCGGTTGAAATCATTCAGCAGACTATCGATCTCCACGATCTGATCATAAAGCTGGCTTCCCTTTTCATCAAAAGATGCTGCTTCCTGAAGGCTTCGGATTGCACGGCTTAAGTAATCACTTGCATTTCCACGTTCGTCCTCTGCAGTATACTGATACGCTTCTGCAACTCCTTCTGTGAGTTTTCTGCTATCTGTCATCTTGCGATACTGTTCTTCTAAAAGTTCATCTTCACCTTCTTTAAGAGCTGCTTCTTCAATCTCATTCACTTCAAATTCAGCAAGAGAAAGTTCTCTTCTTCGGCTCTCTTCATCCAGCGAAGATTGTTCCACCTTCTTACATACTTTCTTCCATTCCTGATAGCAGGAAGCCATTTTTTCTTTTAACGGATCCGTCTGTTCCTTCCCATAAAGATCAAGCAGTGTTAAATGATTCTTTCGATGAAGCAATGTCTGATTATCATGCTGTCCATGAATATCGATCAAAAGACTGGCTACATCTTTAAGGACGCTCATGTTCACTGTCTCACCATTAATCTTACTGACACTTCGGCCTTCTAAAAGGCGGCGGCTCAATGTCAGATATCCGTCTTCCGGATAAATGTCCAAGGCCTCCAGCTTCTTTAAAATCTTTTCTTCTTTGATGTGAAAAGTAAGTTCTACCAATCCACTTTTTGCCCCGTTTCGAAGCATCTGTGCATTGTATTTTCCACCCAGTGCAAGCGTAACAGAGCCAAGAAGGATTGACTTTCCTGCTCCGGTTTCACCGGTCAGAATATTCAATCCTTCCCCAAACTCTACTTCTGTTTCATCAATCAAAGCAAGATTTTTCACATACAGATTCTGTAACATATATCACCTATGCTTTCCTTGAAACCAATTTCCTTATATTCTCCATTACTACAGCTGTATCTTCAACTGTACGAATTGCGCACATGATCGTGTCATCTCCCGCAATACATCCGACCACTTCATTCCATTTCATTGCATCTACTGCAGCAGCAACCGCCATTGCCATTCCGGCAACTGTTTTGATCACAAGGATATTCTGTGCCATATCCATGGAAACAAATCCGTCACGAAGCACACGGATATATTTTTCGTTCATTCCGTCATCTTCCTGTCTATGGACAATATACTTCTGACGCCCACCGTTTACAGACAACTTTGTCAGCTTCAGATCTCTGATATCTCTGGAGACAGTTGCCTGTGTGACCTTGAAGCCGGCATTATTCAGATATTCTGCCAGTTCCTCCTGCGTCTCTATGTCATACTGACTGATCAATTCAATTATCTTTGCATGTCGGCTCACTTTCATAGTATCAATTTCCTTTCATCTTCTCGCGCATTGTTATCATAAAACTTTCTTCACTTAATTTTACAAGATGCGCTTTGGCATCTGATTTTCTGATCTTCACTCTGTCTCCGCTAACCAATTGTCTCTGTACAGCACCGTCATAACATAAAGCTACTTTCTCCTGCCTTCCATAACGGCCCTCGCAAATCTCAACTTCAACATCATCCTCTGCTGAAAGCACCACACTGCTCGTGTTAAGTGCATGGGAACAGATTGGAGTGATAACTATCAGACTTGCTGTTGGCTCTACCACCGGCCCACCTGCGGAAAGATTATATCCTGTACTTCCCGTCGGTGTACAGATGATCACACCGTCTGCCTGATATGTGTTCAACAATGTCCCATTCACATATACATTAAACTGAACAATACGAAGATTCCCTTCTCTTGTCAGGACGATATCATTTACCGCCAGATCTTTTTCACCGGATGACATTGTCCCCTCCAACATCATACGTTTCTCAACTTTAGGCTCTTCCTCGCAAAGTCTGTCAATCGCAGATTTATAATCTTTCAATTCTACATCTGCCAAATACCCCAACGTTCCGATATTGATTCCAAGAAGCGGAAGTTTATTTCCTTCAAGGTCACGTATTGCACGGATCAGAGTTCCATCCCCACCTAAAACCAGTCCGCAATCAACGTTCTCTGGAATCGTTCCCGGAACAATAAATCCTTCCTCGTCCTTTTGCGCAAGAATAACACGTTTGCCTTTTCTCTCAATATAATCTTTTATCTCAATCGTAACAGAATAATCTCTGTCTTTTAATTGATTTGTTATGATATAAAAAGATTCCATACCATCACCTTTTTACTTTGCCAGAGCAGCGAATGCTTCATCCACTACCTGATCCAGTTCCTTTGTCTCAATCTTTGCTTCCTCTTCCGGACATTTCTTCAAATGTACAAGGTATTCGATATTTCCTTCTGGTCCCTTGATTGGAGAGAATGTGATCTCAAGTACAGAAAATCCGATTGATACCGCAAATTCTGTCACTTTCTCGATTACTTCATGATGTGTACTCTTTTCTCGCACAACACCTTTCTTTCCAACCTTCTCACGTCCTGCTTCAAACTGTGGTTTGATCAATGCTACGATCTCTCCATCATCTGTCAGATACGCTCTGATTGCACCAAGCACTTTTGTGAGAGAGATAAACGAAACATCAATCGACGAAAAATCAACAGGTTCTCCAAGATCTTCCGGAGTCACATAACGGATATTCGTCTTCTCCATACATACCACTCTCGGATCCTGACGCAGCTTCCAATCCAGCTGTCCTCTTCCCACATCGATGGCAAATACTTTCTTTGCTCCATTCTGAAGCATACAGTCTGTGAATCCGCCAGTGGAAGATCCAACATCTGTACAGACCTTTCCATCTACTGTCACATGGAATTCTTTCATTGCTTTCTCAAGCTTAAGACCTCCACGGCTCACATAGGGGAGAACATGTCCGCGTACCTCAATATTTACCTCCTCTGGAAATGTTGTTCCGGCCTTATCTTCTCTCTGACCTTCTACAAATACATTTCCTGACATAATAATTGCTTTTGCTTTTTCTCTGGAATCCGCCAGATTTCTCTTTACAAGCAATACATCCAAACGTTCTTTCATGTTACTTTTCTTCCTTTATTCTCTGATCATCTGCAATGACCTTTTTTACAATACTCTCTCTGTCGAGACCAACTTCTTTTCTTAAGACATCTACATTTCCATGTTCAACATAATCATCTGAAATACCGATTGTGCAAACTTTCAATGGGATACCCTCGCGCATCACAAAATCTTCTACCTGCTCACCAAATCCACCTGTAAGCACATTTTCCTCAATTGTCACAAGGATCCTGTGATTTCCTGAAATCTTCCGGATCCTCTCTGTATCCAGAGGTTTCACAAATCTTGCATTGATCAGACTACACTGATACCCTGCTGCCTTAAGATCCTCACGCACCTGTTCTGCAAGGAAAGACATATGTCCGACAAACATTACCGCGATCTCACTCTCTTCATATAGAAGTTCGCTCTTTCCATATTCGATCGGAGCACGGAATTCCTTCAGTCCTTCATATGCTTCTCCTCTTGGATAACGAAGTGCAATCGGATACTGGAAACCTACTGCAAAGCGCACCATATCCGCCATCTCCCAACGGTTCTTTGGTGACAGGATTGAAAGATTCGGGATCAATGATAAAAATGATAAATCAAAGACTCCCTGATGTGTCTCTCCGTCACTTCCAACAAGACCTGCGCGGTCTACTGCGATCACAACCGGCAGATTCTGAAGACAGACATCATGAATCGTCTGGTCAAACGCTCTCTGTAAGAAAGATGAATACACCGCAAAAACAGGCTTCATTCCCCCAGCAGCAAGTCCTGCTGCAAATGTCATCGCATGCTCTTCTGCAATTCCTACATCAAAGAATCTTTCCGGAAATAGCTTTGCGAATCTGGAAAGTCCGGTTCCGTCTGCCATCGCTGCAGTAATAGCTACAACCTTCTTGTCCTTCTTTCCGATATCTGCAAGCACTTTGGAAAAAATATCTGTATAAGAATCCTTCCCCGACCCTCCGATCGTTTCTCCTGTTGTCACATCAAAAGGTCCCGTTCCATGGAATTTTGACGGATTCGTCTCTGCCGGAAGATAACCTTTTCCCTTCTTCGTCACAACATGTACAAGAACTGCATGATTTACCCGTTTTGCTTCATTCAATGTCTTTATTAATGTCTTCAGATCATGTCCGTCTACAGGACCCAGATATGTGATTCCCATATCCTCAAAAAACATTCCCGGAACAAATAATTGTTTGATCCCGCTCTTCGTCTTCTTCACCTGATGGACGATCCGTTCTCCCCTGCCGGGAATCCTCTTGATCGTATCTTCGACACCTCTCTTCAGGTCTGAGTATACCTGTGTCGTCCGAAGCCCATTCAGGTAATTTGACATACCACCAACATTCTTGGAAATGGACATCGTGTTATCATTGAGTACAATGATAAAATTACTTTTCAATCTGGAAGCGTTATTCAATGCTTCATATGCCATACCGCCGGTCATAGAACCATCTCCGATCACAGATACAACGTTATAATGCTCCTGTTGAAGCTCTCTTGCGGCCACATAACCAAGCCCTGCTGAGATTGAAGTTGAACTGTGTCCTGTATCAAACGCATCACATTTGCTTTCTTTTCTCTTAGGGAATCCACTCATTCCTCCGTATTTTCTAAGATCATCAAATCCTTCTTTTCTTCCTGTCAGAAGCTTGTGTGTATAAGACTGATGTCCCACATCCCAGATCAGTTTATCCTCCGGGAAATGAAGTACTTTATGCAATGCCATCGTAAGCTCAACAACTCCGAGATTGGATGCCAGATGTCCTCCGGTCACACTGATCTTTTCGATCAGAAACCGCCGGATCTCATCCGATAATTCTTTCAGCTCTTCCTCTGTCAGTTCTTTTATATCGTTGGCCTTTTGAATCTTTTCAAGTGCCATAAGTTCCTCCTCACCGACAATCTTATTTTTCTCTATATACAAGAGATTTCAAAAGCTGCTCAAGGAAATTATCCCCGGCAGGGAACTTTTTCAGTTCATCGATTGCTTCTTCTGTCATACGTTCCACATCTTTATGAGCCTGTTCGATTCCTTTAAGTGTTACATATGTTGTCTTTTCATTCTTCTCATCACTATGTACCGGCTTGCCCAGCTGCTCTGTCGTGCTTGTCACATCCAGAATATCGTCCTGGATCTGGAATGCCATTCCGATCTTTCCTGCGATTTTCTGCATACTCTTTACATCTTCTTTTGATGCTCCCGCAAGGATTGCTCCAATCATCATAGCAGACTCGATCAGTGCACCTGTCTTCAGTCTGAAAATAAAATCAAGAACTTCCTCATCAATCTGATGTCCGGATTCTTTCACATCTACAACCTGTCCACCGATCATACCATAGATTCCGGCCTTTCTTGCCAGAACTCTCATCGCTTGTCCGATTCTAAGGCTTTCCTCCGGAAATTGCTCAAATGCCTTGCATGCTGTCTCAAATGCATAGTTTAAAAGTGCATCACCCGCAAGGATTCCCATATCCTCTCCATAAACGATATGTGTCGTCTTTCTTCCTCTACGGTACTCATCATTATCCATTGCCGGGAGATCATCATGAACCAGTGAATAGGTATGGATCATCTCCATTGCTGCCATAAACGGATAAATCACTTCTGTCTCTCCACCAAACAGACGGTATGTTTCCATCATCAGCATTGGGCGAAGGCGCTTACCTCCTGCCATCAGACTGTATTCCATTGCTTCCATGATCACACTCTGATATCCGTTTGCTTCCGGAAGATATTCTCTGAGTATCGCTTCAATTTCTTCTACTTTTTCTTTCTGTTCTTCTTTAAAATTCATGACTCTCTCCATTCTCATCCAAGGCGAGAACTTTCTTTTCCACATCGTTAATTGTACGATTACAACACTTCACAAGTTCCATGCCTTCCTGATATAAATTAAAAGAATCTTCAAGAGAAAGCTCCTCTCCTTCCAGTCCGCCAATGACGCGATCCAGTCTCTCAAATAACTCCTCAAGACTTGCAGCCTGTTCTATCTTCTTCGTGTCTTTCATCATTTCCTCCCGGTTACTGTTTATGGGAACTTTGTCCTCTTTCCCCTTCTAGTTTTACAGTGTCTGTAACGTAAGTCTCAATCTGTCCATCCGTTACATAAATCTGCAACAAATCTCCTTCTCTTACCTGATCTGTTTTCTTTATATTCTGTCCTTGTGCATTGCAGACATAAGAATATCCCTGACTTAATTTCTCAAGTGGAGACAATCCCTTCATCCGTTCTGCACAAAGTGCGAGTCTGTGCTTTTCTTTTGTCAGATGCCGCTCCATAAGCGAGCGCAGTGTATTCTCAGCGTCAACCGTTCTTTGTCTCTTCTCATTGAGTTTCTGTCTTGGATGAAGTGTCTGAAGTTTCAATCTGCTGTGTTCCAGATGCATACGCTCGTTTAGCAGCTTCTGATTTATTGCTCTTCGAAGTAAACTCTCACAATTAAGAATCTGTTCTTTCACTTCAGAATATTCATACACTGCAAGCTCTGCCGCTGCAGATGGTGTCGGTGCTCTCAGATCTGCCACATAATCGGCAATCGTTGTATCTGTCTCATGTCCGACTGCAGAGATCACCGGAACGCGACAGTCAAAAATTGCACGCGCAACAGCCTCCTCATTGAATGCCCACAGATCTTCAATGCTTCCTCCGCCTCTTCCGACGATCATGACATCCACCTGCTTCTCTTCCAGCATACGGATTCCTTTCACGATGCTGCTCACGGCGCCATCACCCTGTACCAGTGCAGGATAAAGCAGGATCTGGACAAATGGATTCCTTCTCTTTGCCACATTGATGATATCTCTGATCGCTGCTCCTGTCGGTGCGGTCACAACCCCGATCGTACGTGCATAGCGTGGAACCGGCTGTTTGTACTCTGCTGCAAACATTCCCATCTCTTCGAGTTCTTTCTTCAGTGCCTCGAATCTTTCATACAAAAGTCCCGCACCGTCCAGAATGATCTCTCTTGCGTACAGCTGATACTTTCCATCCCGCTCATAGACACTGACCGCCCCCAGCACTACTACCTGCTGTCCTTCCTCCATATGAAAAGAAAGCCCAGACCTTGAGCCTGCGAACATCACGCAGGCTATCGTGCCGGACTCGTCTTTCAATGAAAAATATATATGCCCTGATGTGTGGTACTTTAAATTAGACACCTCACCCTTTACATAGATTCGGTTCAGCATGAAGTCCTGGGTGAACATATTCTTAATATAAGAATTAACCTGCTTCACCGTATAGACATTTTTCATTCTTTCGTCTCTTCCAGTGAACGCGCAATCTTGCCAAGTACTCCGTTAATAAATGACGGAGCCTCATCTGAACTGAACATCTTTGCCAGTTCTACTGCCTCGTTAATCGCAACTCCTACCGGTACCTCGTCATCCCACTTCATCTCATATACCGCAAGTCTCAGAATGGACAGATCTACTTTGTTCATTCTTGTCGTCTTCCATCCCTTTGCATTGGCATTGATCAGTTCATCAATCTCTTCTGTCTTCTCAAGTACTGCCGCATATTTTCTCTTAATATATTCTTTATCCTTATCCGCTGCATCTTCCAGTGTAGAAAAATAGTATTCAATCTGCTCCGGCATCTCCTGCGGATCATTAAATTCTATCTGAAACAACATCTTGAAAATGTGCTCGCGAAGTTCTTTTCTAACCATGTTGGCTGATTCCTTTCCTGTTCGCTTTTATTCCTGACTCTCCATCTCGACTCCTGCAACCTTAATGTTCACATCAGCCACTTCAAGTCCTGTCATATTCTCAATTGCATTCTTAACTTTCTCCTGCACTCTTGCAGACACCTCAACGATGCTGTAATTGTACTTCAGGTTCAATGCCAAGGATACAGTCACAATACCTTCCAGTACATCAACCTTCACACCTTTGGAAAGATTCTTCATTCCGAGCTTTCCAATCAGTTCATTCGTGATGTTTCCGGCCATAGAAGCAACACCTTCCACTTCTGTGGCAGCAAGCGCTGCAATGATCGCTACAACTTCATCTGCAATCTTAATCTCACCTTTGCTTGCGTCGTTCTGTATTGTATAAATATTTCTTTCGTCCTTTGCCATAATCAAAACCTCCTGTTTTGTCTGATTCTTTCTACATTATATCAAAAATCTTTCTATTTGAAAAGATTTTTATGAACGTCCGAATTCTGACAAAATAAGTCCTTCATTTCTCTCTTCTGTCATACGGATACTCCACTCATGCGCAAAGAGAAGAAGCGGACGTCCCTTCAGATCCATGATCTTCTTCATATCAGATGTTCCGCTCAAGCGATCCATATCGATCTCTTCATTCTCGATCCAACGGATGTACTCATATGGCAGATTCTCCAGACGAATCTCTACATTATATTCATTCTGGAGACGATACTTCAATACATCAAACTGAAGTACACCTACAACACCTACGATAATCTCTTCCATACCCGTGTTGAATTCCTGGAAGATCTGGATCGCACCTTCCTGTGCAATCTGATTGATTCCCTTTACAAACTGCTTTCTCTTCATCGTATCAACCTGACGGACACGTGCAAAGTGCTCCGGTGCAAAGGTCGGGATTCCTTCGTAAGCAAATTTCTCTTTTGATGTTGTCAATGTATCTCCGATCGAGAAGATACCTGGGTCAAATACCCCGATGATATCTCCGCCGTAAGCCTTATCGATCATCTTTCTCTCACTTGCCATCATCTGCTGCGGCTGGGAAAGACGCACATCCTTTCCTCCCTGCACATGATAAACACTCATACCGGCCTCGAATTCTCCGGAACAGATTCTCATGAATGCGATTCTGTCTCTGTGGGCTTTGTTCATATTCGCCTGGATCTTAAATACAAATGCTGAGAAATCTTTCTCTGTCATTGGATCAATCTCGCCATGATCTGATTTTCTTGGAAGCGGAGAGGTTGTCATCTTCAGGAAATGCTTCAGGAAAGTCTCTACACCAAAGTTGGTAAGAGCGGATCCGAAAAATACCGGTGAAAGCTGTCCCTTATCAACCAGTTCCTGATCAAACTCAGCTGCTGCTCCATCCAGAAGTTCAATCTCATCTGCAAGAATGTCTTTTGCATCTGCTCCGATCAGTTCTTCTGTCTCCGGTGCGTCGATCGGTATCATCTTCACTTCACCCATCGCAGTACCCTTTTTCGTATCTGAGAACAGCTCAACTTCACGTTTTGCTCTGTCGTAAACTCCCTTGAATTCCTTACCGGAACCGATTGGCCAGTTGATTGGACAAGTTGCGATTCCAAGCTCTTTCTCTATATCATCTAACAATTCAAATGTATCCTTCGCTTCACGGTCGAGCTTATTGATAAATGTAAAGATCGGGATGTGACGCATCACACAGACTTTAAACAGCTTTCTTGTCTGCGCCTCAACACCCTTGGATGCATCGATAACCATAACTGCGGAATCCGCTGCCATCAAAGTACGGTATGTATCCTCTGAGAAGTCCTGATGTCCCGGTGTATCCAGAATATTAATACAGTATCCACCATAATTGAACTGAAGTACAGAAGAAGTTACAGAAATACCTCTCTCCTTCTCAATCTCCATCCAGTCGGAAACCGCATGCTTCGCAGTTGCTTTTCCCTTAACAGATCCTGCCTGGTTGATGGCTCCTCCGTACAGAAGGAATTTCTCTGTCAATGTTGTCTTACCGGCATCCGGATGGGATATAATGGCAAATGTTCTTCTTTTCTTTATCTCATTCGTAATTTCTGACATTTCTAATCTCCTATCATTTTCACGCAATAGATAACTGTCCGCAGGCATCCCGTAGACAGTTACATAATAAACCAGTAAATAGTGTATCACAAGTCCTCTCTGACAGCAAATCTTTTATAAAAAGTTTTTCCAAAAATATACTTTCTATTCATGAATTGGTGTAATTACAATCTTCTCCGGCTTTACATCTGACTTTCTTGTCACAATATCCTCAATCTGGGCACGGTTTGCATCCGTAAGCTCCTCTGCATTTACAACAACATCTGCACTATCTTCCCCCAGACTTACTACTGCCTCTGAAAATCCTTTTGTTGCCATCAATGTCTCAATTTCCATCTCCGTCTCTGATTGTTTTGTAAGCTCCACCATCTGTGCAACTGCATCTGACTTTTCCTCTTCACTGAGCTCTGTATTGTCTATGATCGACTGCAGTGTTTCTTTATTCTGGGCACGCACCTGTTCTCTTGTAACTTTTGCCTGGGCTACCGTAGTCTGGGCTGAACCATTTGTTAGAACCGCCTCTCCAGGTGTTCCTTCTGTTTCAGAATCATTACTTTCAATTTCTTCGCTTCCTGCTTCTGTATCTTCCTGTGAAATATCCAAAAGTTCCTGATTTGTAAGATCTGCATTAGCTTCTTTTGTTCCTTTCGCATTCTCGCCAAACAGACGTCCCGTGTAGTTCAGATATCCTGCTGCCGCGATCATAACCGCAAGTGCCACAATGATCAACTGGTTTTTCTTCACTTTCCCTTTCATTAAGATAAACCTCCTTTTATGTAGGCGCACGTTTCATTATTTTTATCTTATGCGCTTCTACACCAAATAATGCCTGCACCGCTTCTGTCAGATTCTTCGCGACAACTGCATTCCCGCCTCCATCTGCTATTACAAGAATGCCTTCCACTTCCGGTGCATTTTCTTTACTTACATATGGGATCTGCGTTCCGTCTGTCCCCTGACTGTACACGGTCGTTTTATCCAGAGATTTCTCTTCACTTTCTCTTGTCTCTCCCTGGCTGTCTGCTTCCTTCGTCGTCTGATGTGTGCTTTGCTGATCTTTTTCAACCACCTTCTGTCCTGTAGACTTTAATGTGATCATCACCGTCACCTTTCCCGCCCCATCTACGACACCAAGTGTCTGCGCTGTCTTCTGTTCCAGATATTTTTCATAGTCTGCCATGGAATCTGTCTCATACTTCTCTCCTTTCCCGGATTCCCCGTCAATCTTTGTATCCTTATCCACCTCCCCTGTCTTCGGAACCGGAACCGCAACTACAAGAAGCAGCAGTCCACACAGGAATAAAATGACTAATCTTGTTCTTTTCTGACCACGATCCGCCTGTTTTATCTTCCTTGTGTATCCCACGATCCTTTCTTTCCACTCCTGCCAATTATTGTCCAATTCCGATTTCCTCCCGTTTTATAGAATCCGACATCCGCTCTATTTCTTTCTCATATTGCTGATACACTTCCTTCTGATAAAATTGCTCTGCTTTCAGTCCTTTCAACGCCGCAATAGGGGATAGTGCAAGCAGGATCAGGACAAGTCCACAGAAAAAACGAATATATTTTTCATAATCCTTTCCCGGAATCACCTGCAGAACTGCACTCATAACGAGAAGCATTGAAATGATTTTTTGTATCCATTGTGTAAGCATCCGGCAGATTCCTCCTCTCTCCTCTGAAACCTTAAGATGTTACAGCCACCACAAGTGCAATGCTTAAGACAAACAACAGTGTTGTGGATGCTATTACCTTCACCATAAGCTGATAACCGGAACTAACTCCAGATATGCATGTTGTAATTCTCCGGTCAGAAACCGGTTGGACTAATGCCGCCACAAGTTGGTACAAAAATGCCAATATCAGAAATTCCACCAGTGGAATAAGTGCCAGGACAGCTATAAAAATCATTCCTGCTACACCGATTCCATTCTTAAGAAGTACTGCAACTCCTAATGCAACATCCATTGTACCTCCGGCAACATCTCCGATCCACGGAACCGCCTCCAGTGTTCGTCCCGCAGCAGTCATTTTCAAAGAATCAATTGCCGGATTCAAAAATCCCCGGATCAGACTGATCCCACTCACAGCGGCAATCATACTTTTCAGACTCCATTGGATACATTTTTCCAGAAGTTCTGCAAATTCTGAGAAAAGATCTTCTCCGGTCAGGCAGGATAAGACCCTCACCATCCCGTAGATCTTCACCGCCGGTAAAAGAAAGTGAAGTACAAGCAGTTCCACCAGATAGATCAAGAACAGTATTGTATTATAAAACATCAACGCCGAACTGCTCTTTCCGGTAAATGCAACCGCCAGAAAGAAACTTGGGCAAAACACCTGCATCAATTGGACAAGCTCTCCTGTTTTTTCTTCGGCATATAAATTCATCGATTGATATGCTTCCAGACAGATTGCGATCACAACAAGATACAAAATATAAAAACCCGCTTCCGCTGTCTGTCTGTTTTGAAAGATACTTGTAAAATTCGAGAAAAATGCAGCCGCCACTGTAATCAGCAGCAGGCGCGCCAGATTCTTCCTTCCTTTCTGAAAAACAGAGAACACCTGTCCTGAAAAAAACTCAAGAAATCTTTCTCCCAATTCCTTCGTATTTCCGCTGATCAGCATCTCTGTAAGATCACGAAACCGAACTTTTTCTCCCAGTTCTGTCTCTCCTGATAACTGATCGATCTGCCTGAAATCAAATTCATCCAGCAGACTTTCTTCCATTTGTTCCAGCTCATCCTCCAACATCCCGGAACGATCTTCTGTTTCCTTTTCCTCCGCTGTACCATGCTCTGCTGCATACACGCTGCCATATCCTGTCACAACCGTAAATAAAAACACAAAACAGAAGAGCTTTTTCCAAAAATGTTTTTCCCTTTTCATATCAGAAAATCTCCGATTAGTTCCAACAGCGCAAGAAGTACCGGCATTCCTATCGCAAGGATCGTCAACTTTGTAAAAATCTCAATCTGTACAGCAATATTCTGATACCCTGCATCTTTACAGATTCCGGATGCAAATTCAGCCACATAAGTCACACCGGCCATTTTCAACAGAATACTCATCTGTCCGGCATCCAGTTTTATATAATCTGCAATTTTCTTTACTGTCCGTACAAAGATTTCAAGTCGTGAAAGCATACAAAGAAATAAAAACAAGCTGACTGCAAGACTTACATAAATGCCATATTCACTTTTCCCACTTTTAAACTGCAAAGCAAGTAATGTTCCCACGACACCCAAAAGTGCGATTTGTATACTGTTCAATTCTGTTCCGCCCTCCTTAAAGAGAAAACAATTGCCGGATCGAAGAAAATAAGTCATAAATCGCCGGGAGAACCCAGGATAATACAAGAATCAGCCCTGCAAGACTTGTCAGGAATGCCTGTTCCTCTCTGCCGCTATGCTTCAAAACCTGACTCAGAATAGATACAAGAATTCCCACTGCCGCAATTTTAAATATCAGATTGATACTCATACTCTCCCTCCTCTCCCTTTTGTTCCCGCCCTTTTAAAGCAGAAGGATCACAAGAAAAATCCCTCCTGCTGCCCCCAGCCAGCTACCGAGCTTTTTCTTCTCAGACGTTTCCGCAGTTCTCTTTTCAATTTCCATATCCAGCCTTTTCAAATGATACTCCAGCAGACGAACTACACCTTCTCTGTCTCCTATTTCAAGCAATTCCCCAGGTTCGCAGATCAGAGGATTCATTTTCCCTCTCCATTTCAGTTCCGGAAGATCTTTTCCTATCGTATCTGTCCACAAGTCAGCAAACCGCTTTTCCTGTGTGCCCTGACATTGAAATGCCAGATCCATCAGCCAGTTTTCATAAGGTTCCTTCTCTCTTGATGCAATATTATAAAAAATTTCCGAAAGCGGAAGTCCTGCATACAGTAATTCGCCTTTTATTTGTTCTATAATTCTGCGAAAATGACTCAATTCTTCCAGATAATTCCGAAGTTCTTTTCCATACATCCATCCTGCTCCGGTCGTCGCCAGCAGGATCAGAAAACATCCGACTAATTTCTGCACAGCACACGCCCCCGCTCATCATAGATTTCCCGGATCTTGCCAGGGCCGTGATCCTGTCCAAGCACAACATAACGCTGAAACATTCTTCTGCGGATCAGGTCACCCAGGATCGGCTTTTTAGAAGCCTCATCCATATCAAGGCTGTGTACACTCGCGATCAGCCGGCAGCCGCACTGCATGGCATATTCAATGGCATGGATATCCTCACTTGTGCCGATTTCATCCACTGCGATTACGCGCGGCGCCATAGAACGGATCAACATGATCATCCCCTCCGCTTTCGGACAACAGTCTAAAATATCAGTCCTTGTACCCAGATGATTCTGCGCGATTCCAAGATAACACCCACCAAGCTCCGATCTTTCATCTACCACACCGACAGAACACCCTTTTATGTATTCATTTCCATCCGATATCTGACGGATCAGATCACGGATCAAAGTAGTCTTTCCGCAACACGGCGGAGAAATGATCAATGTATGGCAAATCTGTTTATTTTCCGTAATATATGGAATCAATGCGTCAGCACACCCAAGTACTTCGTGAGAAATTCTTACATTTAGCGAAGAAATATACTGTATATTTTTTACTTTTTCATTTTCTATAATTACTTTTCCTGCCACCCCGACCCTGTGACCTCCTTCCACTGTAATAAATCCCTGTTTCAACTCATTTTCATATGCATAGAGCGAATAATGACAAATATATCCCATTGTCTCACCAATATCTTCTTTCGTAACCAGATACGGGTGTACCGGGTCCGGAAGAACCCGTTCCTGCCCTTTCATCTGAATCAGCAGCGGCTGACCTGTACGTATCCTGATCTCCTGCAGTTCCTCCGGATTACTGACGGATTCTTCTACAAGCTTACGGATTTTTTCTGCCAGCAGATTCCAGACCTGCATCTTCTTGTTCTGTCTTTCCATTTCCATCTTGTCCACCTCTCCAGTTGTTGTCCGTACCCCTCCTCTCTACACAATATATGGATAAGATTCTTAAAGTATTCCTTGCGCATACAAGAAAAGAGGAACAAAACCCAGTTTCCTGAATTCTGTTCCTCTTTTCTTATTCTTTCTGATTCTTATTCTGCAACATCTTTCATGCTGAAGCTGAATCTTCCCATCTTATCTTTACCAAGGCATACAACCTTCACAACATCACCGATGCTTACAACGTCTTCTACCTTGTCAACTCTCTGCTTAGAAAGCTTGGAAATGTGTACCATTCCTTCTTTACCCGGTGCAAACTCAACGAATGCTCCGAATTCTTTGATGCTGATAACCTTTCCTTCAAAAAGCTGTCCTGCTTCGTAATCTGTAACGATTGTCTGGATGTACTTCGCAGCTTTCTCCATGTTCTCTTTCTCTGTACCACAGATAGATACATTTCCTTCATCATCGATGTCGATCTTAACACCTGTCTCGTCGATGATTGCATTGATTGTCTTACCACGCTGTCCGACAACATCACCGATCTTCTGTGGATCGATCTGCATCTGAATAATCTTCGGTGCAAACTCTCCAACTTCTTTTCTAGGCTCAGCGATTGCTTTACTCATAACTTCATCCATGATGTAAGTTCTTGCTTTCTTTGTAGCAGCGATTGCTTCTTCGATGATCGGTCTTGTCAATCCGTGGATCTTGATATCCATCTGGATTGCTGTGATACCTTCGTGAGTACCTGCTACCTTGAAGTCCATGTCTCCGAAGAAGTCCTCGAGTCCCTGGATATCTGTCAGTACAAGGTAATCATCATCTGTCTCACCTGTTACAAGTCCTGCAGAGATACCTGCTACAGCAGACTTGATCGGCACACCTGCTGCCATCAGTGACATACTGGATGCGCAGACACTTGCCTGTGATGTAGATCCATTAGACTCAAATGTCTCAGATACTGTACGGATCGCATATGGGAACTCAGACTCGCTTGGAAGTACCGGAAGAAGTGCTCTCTCAGCCAGTGCTCCATGTCCGATCTCACGACGTCCCGGTCCTCTGGAAGGTCTTGTCTCTCCTACAGAGTAGGACGGGAAGTTGTAGTGATGCATATATCTCTTTGTCTTCTCTGCTTCATCAAGACCGTCGAGCTTCTGTGCTTCAGAAAGTGGAGCAAGTGTTGTCATTGTGCAGATCTGTGTCTGTCCTCTTGTGAACATAGCAGAACCATGAACTCTCGGGATCAGGTCTACTTCTGCTGCAAGCGGTCTGATCTGATCGATCGCACGACCATCCGGACGCTTATGATCTTTGAGGATCATCTTTCTTACTGTCTTCTTCTGATACTGGTAAACAGCCTCACCAAGCTTCGCAAGATACTCTTCGTTGTCTGCAAATGCTTCCTCGAGTCTCTCTGTGATCACACGGATATTCTCTTCTCTTGTCTGCTTGTCATCTGTAAATACAGCCTCTTCCATCTCAGCAGCCGGAACGATCTCCTGGATCGCATCAAAGAGTTCCTGCGGAACAGCAAAGCTCTGATACTCATGTTTCGGCTTTCCACACTCTGCAACGATCGTGTCAAAGAAAGCGATCACTTTCTGGTTCAGATCATGTGCCGCAAAGATTGCTTCAATCATCTTCGCTTCCGGAACTTCCTTCGCACCGGCCTCGATCATGATAACCTTTTCCTTTGTAGAAGCAACTGTCAATGCAAGATCAGATACTTCCTTCTGTGCTGCTGTCGGGTTGAATACGAATTCTCCGTCAACAAGTCCAACCTGTGTTGTAGAGATTGGTCCGTCAAACGGAATATCAGAAATACTTGTCGCAAGTGCAGCACCAAGCATAGCTGTAAGTTCCGGGCTGCAGTCCTGATCTACAGAAAGAACAAGATTCTCAAGTGTTACGTCATTTCTATAATCTTTCGGGAACAGAGGACGCATCGGACGGTCGATGACACGGTCTGTCAGGATTGCATTCTCAGATGCTTTACCCTCTCTCTTATTAAATCCTCCCGGGATCTTTCCTACAGCGTACATTCTCTCATTATACTCTACGCTGAGTGGGAAGAAATCAATTCCTTCTCTCGGCTTGTCAGATGCTGTTGCTGTACACAGTACAGTTGTGTCACCATAATGCATCAGCACTGCACCATTCGCCTGTTTTGCCACACGGTCAACATCCACGCGCAGTGTTCTGCCGGCCAGTTCCATTTCAAACTTTTTATACATGGTTTTCTCCTTTTTATCTTATCTTCGTTTTATATGAGCAGAACAATTCGCTCCGAAACTACTGAAAAATGTACTATTCCATAGCAATTGAAGCCCACTGTAATCGATTGATAATACACTTTTCAGTGGTCTCGGTTCTTCTCTGCCCACAAGCTTTTAAATTATATCATATTCCATAATAAGAAGTAAATAGTTTTCCCAAAAAAGAACAAAAAGTACCAAAAATTCAGACAAAAAGAAACAGACCAGAAACCACATCATCAGATGCAGTTTCTGATCTGTCAATTGATCTTCTTTTTTGGAAAATCTTATTATTTTCTCAGACCAAGTTTCTCGATCAGAGCACGGTATCTCTCGATATCTACTTTCTTGAGGTATGCAAGAAGTCCTCTTCTCTGTCCAACCATCTTAAGAAGTCCTCTTCTTGAGTGGTGATCCTTCGGGTTAGCTTTGAAGTGATCTGTCAGCTCGTTGATTCTTGCTGTAAGGATAGCAACCTGTACTTCCGGTGATCCTGTATCTCCCTCTGTTCTTCCAAATTCTTTGATGATAGCCTGTTTCTTCTCTTTTGCGATCATTGTAATATCCTCCTTAAAATTCTTAGTTAAACCGCCTGGCATTAAGCAATGGTCGGAGTGATCCGATTACCGAACACCGGCTGATTTGATACCTCGGATAGTATAGCACAGAGATATCTGCTTGTAAAGCACAAATTTAAAATCTTTTATCTTTCATCGAATGGATGATTTTTCAGATATTCCTCTCCGTACCGCATATCTTTCATCACGCGGTCTTTGAGTTCTTCAACCGAATGAAATTTCGTTTCCGGACGTTCGAACTCCAGGATCTGCACTGTGGCAGTCTTCCCATAAGCATCGCCTTCATATCCGTAAACATAAACTTCGAACAACCGTCTTTTCTCTTGCGCAACGGTCGGTTTCACCCCGGCATTTCCCACACCGCCATACCATACACCATCCACAAGGACGCGACAGGCATAGACACCGTACTTTGGCAAGATTTTCTTTTCCTGCGGTGCAAGATTCATTGTCGGAAATCCAAGTGTTCTTCCAAGCTGCTGTCCATGTTCCACAACACTGGTGATCTCATACGGATACCCCAGAAGCTTATTTGCAAGAGGAACATTTCCATCGAGGAGAAGTTCCCTGATATAAGTGCTGCTGATCTCCCGGTCTTTGTAATATGCTTTCTCGACCACATCAACTGTATAGCCATATTTCGCTGCATATTTCTCCAGCATCTGGTGATTTCCTCTTTTTTCATGACCAAAGTTAAAGTCCGTTCCGACAACAATGTGTGATGCGTGCAGCTTCTTATGCAGGATTTCATCGATAAATTTCTCTGCTTCCATCTCCATCATTTCTCTCGTAAATGGAATCTCGATCAGATAATCTACCTTGTCCTCAAGAAATGCTCTTCGCTCTTCATTTGTCATCAGACAGTCTCTGTCCATATCAAAGGCACAAACGACACTGTCGCAATCTTCCTTCTGCGCATATTTCATTATTCTGTTGAGCAGCTTCTGATGTCCTCTGTGCAATCCATCAAACTTTCCAAGCGTTACCGCTGTGTGATTTCTTCCGTCAAAGGCATCTAATCCTTTTATATATTGCATGTCTGTCTTATTCGTCCTTTATTTCTCAATTTTCTCTGCTTCAGGATCCAGAAACATTTTCTTAATATGGAACAGCTTCTTCGGTGCACGATACTGATAAAGACCGATAAAATTCTTTCTGGAATCATATACTCTGACTTCCTGTCCATCTGTCCACGCTTCTTTTTCTAACAGAAAACGCTCCGGAAGATCATTTCCGTTATAAGACATCCATGCCTTCGCATCCGTCACAGTAACGGCCGGCAGTTCCGCGAAGATCTGATCCAGCGGAGTGAAAAGTTCTGCACCTTCTCCCTGTTCCATCTTCTGTCGCACTTCATCCAGTGTTACCGCATCTTCTTTCAGGAAACGGCCGACTTTCGTACGCTCAAGTTCTTCCATACAGCCGCCCACCTGAAGCTTCTCTCCAATGTCATGGCACAAAGTACGGATATATGTTCCTTTAGAACAGTCCACCTCCATACGCACATGCGGAAGATTCATCTCCAGAATGCGAATTCCATGGATCTGGACTTTTCTGCTCTTACGCTCCACGGTCTTTCCTTCACGGGCAAGCTCATAAAGCTTCTTCCCATTCACTTTCAACGCAGAGTACATTGGCGGAATCTGATCATATTCTCCGATAAATGATTCGATACAGGAACGTACTTCCTCTTCCGTCAGATCGCCCGGATCCCTCTCCTCCAGAACCTCTCCGGAAATGTCCTGCGTATCTGTCATCTTTCCTAAAAGCAGCAGAGCCTCATATGTCTTATCATGATCTGTCAGAAGCTCACAAACCTTTGTTGCTCTTCCAAGACACACCGGAAGGACTCCCGTTGCATCCGGATCAAGCGTACCTGTATGACCGATCTTCTTCTGTCCGACAACTTTTCGAAGAACCGCAACCACATCATGGGAAGTGTATCCTTTTTCTTTGTAAATATTAACTATTCCGTTTATCATTTTTCCTCGTTTTTCTCTTCTGCCGCTCTAAGCTGTCTTTCAATTAAAAGTGTCAGATTGTTGATCACATCATACGGGGAACCTTTCATTGTAACACCGGCTGCTCTCACATGACCGCCACCACCATAATATTTCGCAACTGCACTTACATCAACGATTTCTTTTGATCTAAGACTTACTTTAAATGTCTGCGGTTCGAGCTCGTAAAGAAGGATTGCAACCTCCACACCTCTTGTCTGACGCAATACGCTGACAATTCCATCCAGATCAGACGGTTTTGCCTGGAAGAACTCCATTTCTTTCAAACGTATCACTGAGACAACCGCTTTCTTATTCAGGATCATCATACTCTCAAGAAGTGCCTTCCCAAGCATCTGATTCTGAACATAGGATTTTTCAAAATATGTTCCGTCAATGATCGCGCTTCCATTGATCCCTTTTCTTAAAAGTGCAGCACCGACTTCCATTGTCTCCGGTGAAGTACAGGAATACTGGAACACTCCGGTATCATGCACAATCCCCATATAAAGGAAAGATGCAATTTCTTCCGTAATCTTCTCCTCATCCAGCAGACGGAAAACAAGTTCCGAAGTAGAACTTGCATCCGGCACGATATAATTCGTGTCTGCAAAAGACTCGTTACTGATGTGGTGATCCACACATAAAGTTTCCTTTGCCTTTTGGAACACCGGCTCGGAAAAACCAAGACGTCTTTCGTCCCCGCAATCCAGACTGATGAAAAGGTCATAAACTTTGCCTTCTACAATCTCATGCTTCGGCACATCTCTGTGTCCCATCATCTGAAATGCTTCCGGAATCTCCTCCAGATACAGATCTGTCTCAATCTCCGGATAATAAGTGGTCAGATAAAGATATAATCCAAGTGTAGAACCAACGCAGTCCCCATCCGGACGAATGTGTCCGCCAATGGCTACACTGTGTTTCCCTTTTAATACATCGTTTAATACGATCATCTATTCCTCAGCTCCATCCTTCAAATCTCTTGTCACTTCGTCAATTTTCTTGCTGATATTTACTCCATATTCAATGGACTGGTCTACGATAAATGTAATCTGTGGTGTGTTGCGCATATTCACTGTACGTGCAAGTTCTCTGCGGATATATCCCTCTGCACTCTGAAGACCTTTGATCGTATCTTCCTGTGCTTTCTTGTCTCCGAGAACACTGATATATGCCTTGCATGTCTTAAGATCCGGTGCTACTTCAACAGCAACAACAGATGTCAGCGGTGCAACACGTGGATCTTTGATCCCGCCACGCAGGATATTACTCAGCTCACGCTGTACTTCTGCATTGACTCTTGTATTCTTAATACTGTTCTTTCTCATGTTATAACTCCTTTTTTATACAGAAAAGTTACTCCTGCAATGTATGACCCATGCACGAGTAACAATTCTGTCACCTGCTGACAATTACAACACTCTGCAAATGTCGGCATCTTTTATTCTTACTTGCGTTCTGTCTCTACCATCTTGTAGGCTTCAACCTGATCGCCTTCTTTAATGTCATTGTAGTTCTCGAATACGAGACCACACTCATATCCTGTTCTGACTTCCTTCACGTCATCTTTGAAACGCTTCAGAGATGCCAGCGGTCCGTCGAATACAACGATTCCGTCACGGATCAGACGAACAGAACAGTTTCTCTCGAAGATACCGTCAAGCACATACGCACCGGCAATTGTTCCAACTCCTGATGCCTTGAATGTCTGACGTACTTCCGCATGACCGAGAACCTTCTCCTCAAAGACAGGATCAAGCATACCCTTCATGGCTGCCTCTACATCTTCGATGGCATTGTAGATAACTCTGTAAAGTCTTAAGTCAACACCCTCGCGCTCAGCGATATCTTTCGCTGTTGCATCCGGACGAACGTTAAATCCAATGATGATCGCATTTGATGCAGATGCAAGGATAACGTCAGATTCATTGATCGCACCAACACCGCCATGGATGATCTTAACAACAACTTCATCGTTACTCAGCTTCAGAAGACTCTGCTTGATTGCCTCTACAGATCCCTGAACATCAGCCTTAACAACAATATCAAGTTCTTTGAGGTTACCTTCCTGGATCTGGTTGAACAGATCATCCAGAGACATCTTGGACTTTGTCTCTTCCAGAAGTTTTACCTTGTTCTGGGAAATAAATGTCTCTGCAAACGCTCTTGCTTCTTTATCAGACTCACATCCTACGAATACTTCTCCCGCATTCGGAACATCATTCAGACCAAGGATCTCAACCGGCTGGGACGGACCTGCTTCTTTCACACGTCTTCCCTTGTCATCCATCATCGCTCTTACACGACCATGAGCGCTTCCTGCTGCGATCGCATCTCCTACGTGGAGTGTACCTTTCTGTACAAGAACAGTTGCAACAGATCCCTTACCTTTATCAAGCTCAGCCTCGATCACAAGACCACGTGCGGCACGGTTCGGGTTCGCTTTCAGTTCCATAACCTCTGCTGTCAGAAGGATCATCTCAAGAAGATCCTGGATTCCTTCATGTGTATGCGCTGATACCGGAACAAAGATTGTGCTTCCGCCCCAGTCTTCCGGAATCAGTTCGTATTCTGTCAGTTCCTGTTTTACACGTTCAACATTCGCACTTGGCTTATCGATCTTGTTGATCGCAACAATAATCTCAATTCCTGCTGCTTTCGCATGGTTGATCGCCTCAATTGTCTGTGGCATAACACCGTCATCCGCAGCAACTACAAGGATTGCGATATCTGTAGAGTTTGCTCCACGCATACGCATTGCAGTAAATGCCTCATGTCCCGGTGTGTCGAGGAATGTGATCTTTTCTCCGTTAATCTCAACAACAGATGCACCGATGTGCTGTGTGATACCACCGGCCTCACGACCTGTTACATTACTGTTACGGATTGCATCCAGAAGAGATGTCTTACCATGGTCAACATGACCCATAACACATACAACCGGTGGGCGTTTTACCATAAGGCTTTCGTCTTCTTCATCCTCTTTCAGAAGTTCTTCGATCACATCTACAACTTCTTCTTTCTCACAGAGAACATCGAATTCCATCGCGATCTCTTCTGCTGTCTCATAATCAACTTCCTGATTTACAGTTACGATCTTGCCCTGCATGAAAAGCTTCTTAACAATAACAGAAGGAACGATCTTCATCTTATCAGCAAGCTCTTTAATTGTAAGGACTTCTGGAATCACGATCTGTTTGATCTGCTCTTCCTGCTTCTCTTCCTTCACCTGTGGCTTCTTCACTTCCACTGCCGGTTTCTGCTTCTTGCCTTTTCTTCCTTTTCCTTCGAAAGCTTCATCTCTGTATTCTTTCTTCTTATTATCTCTTTCTTTGTCTTTCGCTTTGTTTCTCTGTGTCTTCTGCTGTTCTACGATCGGTGTAGCGTCACTTCTGTCGTTTCTGCGATTGTCATTTCTTCTGTCAGAGCGCTGTCCCTGTCCGCGTCCGTCTCTTCCGTCACGGTTCTCTCTTCCATCACGGTTGTCGCGTCCCTGGAATCCGTCACGTCCTCCTCTGTCAGAACGCTGTCCGCGTCCGTCTCTGTCCTGACGTGGTCCTCTGTTTTCGCCTCTGTTCTCGCCATTAGAACGTCTGTCTCCAAATGGTTTCTGTCCCTGTCTGTCAGAGCGTACCTGTCTTCCCTCACCACTCGAACGTCCTGTTCTTTCTGTTCTTGATCCCTGCGGTCTCTCAGAACGTGCTCCGTTCTGTGCCGGACGTGCCGGTCTGTCCTCTGCTGCACGAACCGGTCTTTCGCTTTTTGCTGCCGGTTTCTCTGTACGAGCCGGTTTTCCTTCACCATTCGAACGGCTCTGTCCTGCTGCCGGGCGTTTTCCATCACCGTTTGGACGACCCTGGTTCTGTCCCTGACGTCCCTGTCCCGGACGTTTTCCCTGCAGTCTGCTGCTGTTCTTTGAATTCTGTGGGCGAACTACAAATGCAAGATTTTTCTTCTTTGGAGCACCCTCTTTTTCTGTTGTTTTATCTGCAGCCATCTCAGCATCTTTGCCAGCTGCTTCTCTTCTAATATCTTCTGCCACGTTATCCTCCCTGGTGTTTAAACTCTTTTTATTTTCATTCTGCATCTTCTCATCTGCCATATAAATCTACCTCCTTCAAGCAATCAACGGGGAACCTTTGTCTTCTACTCCCATTCATCAGGTACGGGATTTCAGTTCTTTTAATATTCCTTTTGCAAATCCTTCGTCTAATATCGCCAGAGATGCACGGAATTGTTTTCCCATCGCATGCCCCAAGGTATCTTTATCTCCGTAAACTATCATTGGAACTTTATAAAATTTACACATGTCACGGAATTTTTTCTTTGTATTATCTGAAGCGTCTTCTGCAACAACTACAAGGCTTGCTCTTCCGGACTTCGTCTGTCCTTCTGTCATAAATTCACCGCTTGCGCAGCGCCCCGCTTTCGTTGCCAGACTGATCAGAGACAGTACTTTATCTCTAGCCAATCTCATCCATCTCCTTTTCCAGCCGTTCATATACTTCCTGCGGTATTGCCTGCTTAAAGGAACGCTCCAGTCCTCTGTTCTTCACAGCCTGCTCAAAACATGCCTTCTGCGGACAGAGATACGCTCCACGTCCGTTTTTCTTTCCGGTTGTGTCAATGACAAATTCTTCTTCCTCTGTTCTGAGGATCCGAATCAGTTCCTTCTTTGGTTTCATCTCGCCGCAGCCTACACATTTACGCATAGGTACTTTCTTCTTTACTGCCAAACAATTCACTCCCTCAGATCTTACTCTTCGTCTGTCTCAACGAATTCAATCTCATCTGCTCCGTCTTCATCAGCTGCATCTGCCGGAACATCATCGTACTCTTCTTCCTCTTCTCCGACTGTATAGCCTTCTTCTCCGACCATACCCATCTGCTCCATGTAATTCTCCGGAAGATCTCCACACTCAATTGCCTGTGTCTCACTCTTGATATCGATCTTGTATCCTGTCAGACGGGCTGCAAGTCTTGCATTCTGGCCTTCTTTACCGATTGCAAGCGAAAGCTGATAATCAGGAACAATAACTCCTGCAATCTTCTCATCCGGATCAGCCATAACAGAAATAACCTTCGCAGGGCTGAGTGCATTCTCAATCAGAAGTGCCGGATTCTCATCCCAGTTAATGATATCAATCTTCTCACCACGAAGCTCTTTTACGACTGCATTTACTCTTGCACCGTTCATACCAACACAAGCTCCGACCGGATCAACATTCGGATCGTTAGACCATACAGCCATCTTTGTACGGGAACCAGCCTCACGGGCAATGCTCTTGATCTCAACTGTTCCGTCCTTTACCTCTGCAACCTCTGATTCAAACAGACGTTTTACAAGTTCCGGATGTGTACGGGATACAAGGATCTTTGGTCCCTTTGGTGTGTTCTTAACTTCTACGATATAAAGCTTAATACGCTCTGTCGGCTCGAAATGCTCTCCTTTCACCTGTTCGTTCTCTGTAAGGATTGCATCTGCTTTTCCAAGATTCACACTGATATTCTTGCCAATATAACGCTGTACGATACCTGTTACGATATCCTTCTCTTTCTCGAAATACTGATCAAATACTGCCTTGCGCTCTTCTTCTCTGATCTTCTGAAGAATCAGGTTCTTTGCATTCTGTGTTGCAATACGTCCGAATTCCTTGGAATGAAGCTCAACCTGTGCGATATCTCCGATATGAAGTGCCGGATTGATCTTCTCTGCATCCTCAAGACTGATCTCGATTGCAGGATCAAATACTTCTTCAACAACTTCTCTCTCTGCGTATACAGAGTAGTCACATGTCTTGCGGTCCATAACGATCTTAATATTATCGGATGTTCCGAAGTGGTTCTTACATGCACTTAAAAGTGAATTCTCAATGGCCTCCAACATGACATCCTTGCTGATGTTCTTCTCTTTTTCAAGAATATCCAATGCTTCGAGTAATTCTGTGTTCATTTTTCTTTCCTCCTAAATTAAAAATCCAAAGCCTGACGGATCAAAGCGATTTCTTTTCTGTCAAATGTCTGCTCTGTCTCATCTTCGTATGTGATGGTCACTGTATTCTCATCATAACTCTTTAAAATTCCGACGAACTCTTTCTGTCGGTCGATTGCACGGTATGTGCGGATCTCTACTTCTTCTCCAAGATTTCTCTTAAAATCCTTCTCTTTCTTAAGTGGTCTTCCAAGTCCCGGAGAACTTACTTCAAAGATATAGGAGTCTTCAATATAATCCTTCTCATCAAGGATATCGGAGAATCTCCTGCTGACTGCCTCACAGTCATCCACGGCAATTCCGCCTGGTTTGTCAATATACGCGCGAAGGTACCAGGTACCTCCTTCTTTCACATATTCTACATCTACCAGCTCAAACCCGAGTTCCTCTACGATAGGCTCGAGAAGTGCTTCTGTCTGCTGTTCATAATCTTCTCTTCTGGACACGCTGCGTCAAACTCCTTTTCTTCTATAATATAGTTTGTGATCTGATTCATAAAGAATTTTCCATATCACCAAAGAAGAGTGAACTTTCGTCCACTCTTCTGCCAATTCCTTATGTAACTATATTTACTCTAGCACTTTTCTTTGAGGAAATCAAGGGGTTTTTGCACATTTTCTTACAATACCTTAGAAATCCCCTTAACTTTCTCTTTCTTCACCGTCTCCGCTTCCGGCAAGACTTCTAGCGGCTTTTGGTTCCTGTTCCATCCCGTTTCGCCAGTTTCAGGCGGTTCAGTGAAACTGTCTTTTCTCCATAAGTAATCTTCGTCTCTGTTCCTTCTTCAAAAAGATAAACTTCTTCTAATTCATCCTTCTTCTGAAGCTTAATTCCTCTGACACCGACAGCTGCTTTTTTCTTCTCAGGAACATCTGCAGATAAAAACCTCAGGAAATATCCGTTCTTCGTCTGAAGGACAACATTCTGATACTCCGTCACAACCTTCACTGCGACAAGCCTGTCTTCTTCCTGCAGCTTTGTTGCCGCGATCGTGCGCTTGGATACCTGGAACTCACTTCCATCCACACGCTTGATCATTCCCTGTGCTGTTGCAAACAATAATTTTGAATAACGCATCTGCTCTTCTTCACAGATCATAACAATCTGTTCTTCACTGCTTGAATAATTACTTACATTATCAATCGGAATCCCTTTGTCTCTGAACTTTCCATGTGGAAGATCAAGCACCTTCACCTGATGCATCTTGCCTTCATCTGTAAACAGACAGAGTTTTCCAATGTTCATACAATGCACAATGTATTTGTTCTCTTTGTCTGCAGCTTCTTTATTCCTCTCATAGACTCCGGTATCCACTGTCTTCGCGTAACCAAAGCGATCCATCAGAAAGACGACCTGCTGCTCTTCAATCTTCTTCTCTTCAAAAACAGCTTCTTCTGCATTCTCCACAACGGTACGACGCTTTCTTCCGAATTCTTTTTTATAACTGTCAAGCTCTTCCATGATCACGCCTGCCATAGAATCATAGTTATTTAAAATATCTTCATAACGGGCAATATTTTCTAATGTCTTCTCATGTTCTTTCTGAAGTGCTTCAATCTCCAGACCGATCAGACGATAAAGACGCATCTCCAGAATTGCCGTTGCCTGACGTTCTGTAAAACGGAGCATTGCCGCCATCTTTTTGGAAATCGCAGACTTGAACTTAATGTTTTCCGTCTCACCGTTTACCAGACAGGCACGCGCATCTTTTACAGATTTACTTCCTCGTAAAATCTCAATGATCAGGTCGATCACATCACATGCTTTGATCAGACCTTCCTGAACTTCACTCTTCTCCCGCTCTTTGCCAAGCAGAGTTGTATATTTTCTCGTCGCAAGCTCAAACTGGAAATCCACATGATGCTCAATGATCTGTTTCAGGCTTAAAGTCTCCGGTCTGCCATTCACAACCGCCAGCATATTTACGCCAAAGGTATCTTCCAGACGTGTCTTCTTATAAAGCATGTTCTTCAGGTTCTCAACATCCGCACCACGCTTCAATTCGATCACGATACGGATTCCTTCTTTTGAAGACTGGTTTGAAATATCAACGATATCTGTCGTCTTCTTGGATTCCACAAGATTGCAGACATCGTTTAAGAACTTTCCGATTCCGGCTCCGATCATCGTGTATGGGATCTCTGTGATCACAAGCTGCTTCTTGCCGCCTTTTAATTCTTCCACTTCCACTTTTCCACGCAGCTTGATCTTCCCCTGTCCGCTCTCATAGATTGCCGGAAGATCATCCTTATTGACCACAATTCCTCCGGTCGGGAAATCCGGTCCTTTGATATATTTCATCAGCTGCTTTGTAGTGATTTTGTCATTCTTCATATATGCCTTGACCGCATCGACCACTTCGCAGAGATTATGTGTCGGGATACTTGTCGCCATACCGACTGCAATTCCTTCCGCACCATTGATCAGAAGGTTCGGCACACGCATCGGAAGCACAAGCGGTTCCTTCTCTGTCTCATCAAAGTTTGGACCAAAATCAATAACATTCTTATCCAGATCGGCCAGACATACTTCCTGCGTGAATTTCGTAAGGCGCGCCTCTGTATAACGCATCGCAGCAGCTCCGTCTCCCTCAATGGATCCAAAGTTACCGTGCCCTTCAACAAGAACCTGTCCCTTCTTGAAGTCCTGCGCCATTACTACAAGAGAATCGTAGATGGAACTGTCTCCATGCGGATGATATTTACCCATCGTATCTCCGACGATACGTGCACTCTTACGATAAGGCTTATCATAACGGATACCAAGCTCGTACATATCATAAAGTGTACGACGCTGAACCGGCTTGAGACCATCACGGACATCCGGAAGTGCTCTGGCGATAATAACACTCATCGCATAATCAATATAAGATTTCTTCATAAGATCAGAATATTCTGTCCTTATGATCTGTGATTCATTACTCATTCTTCTTCTCCTTAGATATCCAGTTCTGCCTCTGTCGCATTTTCATAGATAAAATTACGACGCGGCGGTACTTCAGTTCCCATCAGCATCTCCGTTACACTCGAAGCCATTCGGGCATCCTCAATCTCTACTCGTTTCAACATACGTCTCTCCGGATCCAGTGTTGTCTCCCAGAGCTGCTCCGCATCCATCTCTCCAAGACCTTTGTAACGCTGAAGTGTGAACGGACCTGTATGTGTCTTTCTATAACGTTCCAGTGCCTTATCATCATACAGATACTCTTCTTCTCCACTCTTTGGCATTGCCTTATAAAGTGGCGGCATCGCAATATACACATGTCCTTCAAAAATAAGCTCCGGCATAAAGCGATAGAATAAGGTGAGCAATAAGGTAGAAATATGTGCACCATCGACATCGGCATCGGCCATGATGATGATCTTATCATATCTCAACTTTGTAATATCAAAGTCATTTCCGTATCCTTCAGAAAATCCGCAGCCAAATGCATTGATCATCGTCTTGATCTCTGCATTGGCAAGCACCTTATCAATACTTGCTTTCTCAACATTTAAGATCTTACCACGGATTGGAAGGATTGCCTGATAATTTCTGTTTCTCGCTGTCTTCGCAGAACCGCCGGCGGAATCTCCCTCGACGATAAAGATCTCACACTTCTTCGGATCTCTGCTCTCACAGTTTGCCAGCTTTCCGTTACTGTCAAATGAATATTTCTGCTTTGTCAGGAGATTGGTCTTTGCCTTCTCTTCTGTCTTGCGGATCTTCGCAGCTTTCTCCGCACTGGAAAGAACTGTCTTAAGTGTATCCAGATTTCGATCAAAGAAACGAACGATCTCTTCTCCTGTTACCTTGCTGACTGCTTTCGCCGCATCCGGGTTATCCAACTTTGTCTTCGTCTGCCCCTCAAATCTCGGATCCGGGTGCTTAATGGATACAATTGCAGTCATTCCGTTACGGATATCTGCACCGGTAAAATTCGCATCCTTTTCTTTCAGGATTCCTATCTCTCTCGCATACTGGTTCATGACAGTTGTAAAGGTTGTCTTAAATCCTGTCAGATGTGTTCCGCCCTCTGCATTATAAATATTATTACAGAATCCAAGTACATTCTCATGAAACTCATTCACATACTGCAGTGTTACCTCTACTTCAATCCCGTCTGCTTCCCCTTTAAAATAAACCGGGTCATGAAGTACTTCTTTCTTACGGTTCAGATCCTGGATAAATCCAATGATTCCTTCCGGTTCATGATAAACGATGTGCTCAACACTTCCATCTCTCTTATCATCAAACACGATCGTCAGATTCGGATTCAGATACGCAGTCTCATGCAGACGGCTCTTAACCTCTTCCGCTTTGAACTTCGTCTTCTCAAAGATCGTATCATCCGGCAGAAAATTTACCGTTGTTCCCGTCTTTCTCGTCTTTCCGATCTTAGGAAGAAGTCCATCTTCCAGTTCGATCACCGGGATTCCTCTCTCGTACCGGTCATGATGAACAAATCCATCCCTGCTGATCTTCACATCCATATAAGTAGAAAGAGCATTTACAACAGAGGAACCTACTCCGTGAAGTCCACCACTTGTCTTATATGCAGAATCATCAAACTTACCACCTGCATGGAGTGTCGTATAAACCAGACGAGCCGCAGATACACCCTTCTGATGCATATCAACCGGAACTCCACGACCGTTATCTGAAACGGTTGCAGATCCGTCTTTTTCCAATGTCACCTGGATCTCACTGCAGAATCCTGCCAGGTGCTCATCTACTGCATTGTCCACGATCTCATAGATCAGATGATTCAGTCCTTTTGTAGAAACACTTCCTATGTACATTCCTGGGCGTTTCCGTACTGCCTCAAGACCTTCCAATACCGCGATACTCCCTGCATCGTATGTATTATTTCCCGCCATTACTCTTTCTCCTTCTTTCTCGAACTCAAACTGTTCTATACAGTCAATCAACAAGTATGATATCATTTAACCATCTGATTTTCAACTTCTTTTTCGCTCATATGTTCTGTCAACCTTCTTCTGACAGGAGAGGACTGTAACTGTCCGACAACCGTTTATTCTGTAACTACCCGCTTTAATGTCCGTTCCAGCACCTCCATTGCATTCTTCATCTCTTCCACCGTATTTGTCTGCGCCCCTGCTTCGATCAACAGAGACTTTGGCAGCAGATGAAGATTATAACGGTAAGCTTTCAGATAAATATGCCTTGCAAATCCCGGGTAATACTGTTCCGATGCAATCTGCATCTGCAAGGAGAACGCCAGATTATCCTGGATATATGGATTATACAGATAGGCAATATCGCCATTTGTCCGTGTTCTGCTCAATCCATTAAAATACATGATCTTCGCAGTCGGTTTTCCATTCACTTCCGTTACCAGATGTGTGTCCTCATTTACACCGTCTCTGTGAAGATCGATTGCAACTTCAATCGTCGGATTCGCTTCCAGAACCGGCCGTACTGCACTTTCTGCATTCTCATATGCCCTGCTGCGGTCAAGTTTCCCATTAATAATATCATACACTCCGCTGTCATGAAGCGTCTCAATCCCATCCGCATTTAATAACTGCGTCAGATATTCCCCAATCCCAACGATGCTTGTAGATGGATCACCCGGTATGGAGTCGGCAAATTCTTCCTGTGAATGCGTATGAAAGATCAAAATTTTCGGACCTCCTGTACTTTGATCTATCTTCATACTCCGGTTTAAAAGATCATCCACATTAAGCTGCTCCGGTCCGATCATTGTAGAACTGTCTATTGTATAAAGATTGCTTGTCAGATATTCAAAATCACGCAGCCGCTCAATAGAAAGATCCATTCCCGGAACCGGCTGTTCTACAGCACTTTCTTGAGTTGCCGGCTCTGCTCCGACCAGTTTTCCCTCTTCATCTACCGCATGTTCATCATTTGCCTGACACTGAAGAATCCATGCTATCGTTTCCTCATCTTCCAATACTTCCTCCGGTTCTTCCTTTCCTCTTTTTTCTGTCTGATCTTCCAGATATCCTGCCAACGGCATCCACACATGAAGTGGGAGCCAGAAGATCTCTTCCCTTTCTGTTCCCTGTTCTTTCTGATAAGAAAAAAGCGGAAGGTACAATTTCTGCGCATAAGTCTGACTTTCTTCTAATAAAAATGTTCTCCCCTCTTCCAATGACCGGCCCATACCAATTCCTAACGGAATACCTGACAGAACCAGAAGCACCCCATACCATTTCATACGTCGGATTGTTTTTTTCTTATACACACGCATTGCAGAATCCTTCCGCTCATTTCTATCATTCTATTCACTTTCTCCTGCATTTATATCAGAAAAAAGAAGATTCAAGGACGCTGCTATCGTATGACTGATCTGATGGACCATTTCATCCACATCCTTTGGTGTCACAAACATTCCATTTAAATGTGGGGAGATCAATTCTTTTACAAACTCATATTTTTCCGCCGCACTATAAGAGCGCAAAATCTCTCCTGTACTCCTTAATGCCTGCGACTGCTCCAGTGCAGTGATGAAATTTTCCATCGTATCATTGACGATCGTTGCCGCATCAACAACCGTAGGCACTCCGATTCCAATCACAGGAATCCCCAGAGATTCTTCCGTCATTGCATTCCTGTAATTTCCAACACCGGAACCCGGATGAATTCCTGTATCGGCAATCTGGATTGTCCGGTTCAATCGTCTGCTGTTTCGCGCAGCAAGTGCATCCACTGCAAGGATCAGATCCGGCTTCGTCTCATGGACAATTCCACGGACAATCTCCGCCGTTTCCATCCCCGTCTGTCCCATCACGCCGGGAACAATTGCACTAAGAACAATCAATTGCTCCGTGCGCATCGCATATTTTCCGTATTCTTTTACTATATGCCGGTTTACCTCCAGATGATCTGCAACATAAGGGCCAAGCGCATCCGGTGTCACCGCTCTGTTACCGAGCCCGACAAAAAGAATCTTTAATTCTTTTCCATCTTTACAGGAAATTTTATGAAAAATCAATTCCCGGATGCAATCACAGATCCGTTCCTGTAATACCCTGCTATTTTCTTCCACCTCCAATGCCAGATCCGGAGATTCCAGTGTCAGATAAATGCCTGTCGGTTTTCCCATGATCTTCGCTCCATTCTCCGTCTCGATCACCACACGGGTCAGCCGGATCTCATTCTCCTCGTCATACTCTTCCTCCAGAACAACTCCCTGCACTTCTACATTGTCAGATGCAAAACGTTCCTTCTCCTCAAGTGCAAGATCCGTACGCACACTGTAATTTTTCATCATAGCCTCCCTTTTCTCCGTGTCAGGTTAAAGATTCTTGTATACTGTAACCACGATTCGTTTTATTACAGCCTATTTTTAGCATTTTTTTGTAAAATATGTATTGACAGAACACGTTTGTTGGACTAGAATAAATGAGTATGTTTCGATAGAACGTCCGTGTCCGAGTCTATTGAACACATGAATCACATTTGAAAATCATATGATAGAATATTTTGGAGGTGCACACATTGGCTAATATTAAATCTGCAAAGAAAAGAATTTTAGTAACAGAGACAAAAGCTGCTAGAAACAAAGCAATCAAATCTAAGGTTAAAACAGCTGTAAAGAAAGTAGAGACAGCTGTAGCTGAGAAGAATGTAGAGGCTGCTAAGGCTGCTCTTCACACAGCAATCGTTGAGATTTCCAAAGCTGGAAGCAAGGGTGTTTATCACAAGAAAACAGTTTCCAGAAAAATCGCTCGTCTTTCCAAAGCTGTTGACTCTATCGCTTAATTATAAATAGAGAATAGAATTTTCAGTCGCATCTGCTACCGTCATGGCAGATGCGACTTTTGTTATACGTTCAGAGCCAGGCAGTTCTAAAGATACAGATACGAGCCATGCTCGCATGAGCGAGATTCTGTATTCTTAGAACTATGTGGCGGATACGCCACATCGATAAAATGCGTAGCATTTTAGAGATGCCTGGCTGCTGCACGACGCCTCAGTCAAAAAGACCGGCACTTCCAAGTCTTAACCTGAAAGTACCGGTCTTCTATTATCTTATTCTATAATCTCAGACAACTGATTAGTTGTTGATCAGTTTGTCCTCATCACTCCAGCTGTAAAGCTTTCTGATCTCAGCTCCAACCTTCTCTGACTGGTGCTCAGCAGCAAGTTTTCTCATAGCCTTGAAGTGAACCTGTCCACCTGCATCAGACATATCAAGCAGGAAGTCTTTTGCAAATGTACCATCCTGGATATCAGAAAGAATTTTCTTCATAGCTTTCTTTGTCTCAGCTGTAACGATCTTAGGTCCTGTGATATAATCACCGTACTCAGCTGTGTTAGAGATAGAATATCTCATTCCAGCGAATCCTGACTGGTAAATCAGGTCAACGATCAGCTTCATCTCATGGATACACTCAAAGTATGCATTTCTCGGATCATATCCAGCCTCACAAAGAGTCTCGAATCCAGCCTGCATAAGTGCGCAAACACCACCACAAAGTACAGCCTGCTCTCCGAAGAGGTCTGTCTCTGTCTCTGTTCTGAATGTTGTCTCAAGAACTCCGGCTCTTGCTCCACCGATTCCAAGACCATAAGCAAGTGCTCTGTCAAGAGCCTTTCCTGTGTAATCCTGCTCTACAGCTACCAGACAAGGTGTTCCTTTTCCAGCCTGATACTCGCTTCTTACTGTATGTCCTGGTGCCTTAGGTGCGATCATTGTAACATCAACATTCTTCGGCGGTACGATTGTTCCGAAATGGATGTTGAATCCGTGAGCGAACATAAGCATGTTACCCTCTTCAAGGTTTGGCTCGATGTCTTCTTTGTAAAGTTTAGCCTGTTTCTCATCGTTGATCAAAATCATGATGATGTCAGCCTGCTTTGCAGCTTCAGCTGCTGTATATACTTTGAATCCCTGCTCTTCTGCTTTCTTCCAAGAACGGCTTCCCTCGTACAGACCGATGATAACATCACATCCTGACTCTCTTAAGTTCAATGCATGTGCATGTCCCTGGCTTCCGTATCCAATGATAGCGATCTTCTGTCCTTCGAGAAGAGAAAGGTTACAATCTTCCTGATAATAAATTTTTGCTGCCATTTTGCATTCCTCCTAAATGAATTTAAAATATAGAGTAGAATGCTCCCGATCTCTGCGGGGGTATCCTATATAGTGAAAGGTCTTGTCCTTTACTAGCTTTATCTGTTCCGCCGGTTTTTCCGCGGTTCTCTGACTCTTAATGAATCAGAAAAATGCAACATCCTTGCTGCCTCTGGAAAGTCCGGTAATTCCGGTTCTTGCCAGTTCGAGTATCTCGTAATCCTTCAGAAGATTCAAGAAAGCTTCCAACTTATTCTGTGTACCTGTCAATTCAATGATCAGACAATCTTCTTCCACATCTACGATCTTCGCTCTGAAAATATCTGCAACTGAGATGATCTCCCCACGCTGTGCGGCATTCGCACGAAGCTTCACCATGATCAACTCTCTGCAAACGGATTCTTCTGCTTTCAAAGCCTTGATATCCACAACATCCTCCAACTTACGAAGTTGCTTCTCAATCTGTGATAGGATCTGCTCATCACCGGATGAAACAATTGTAATCCTTGTAAATCTAGGATCTGCTGTCATACCTGCCGTAATACTGTCAATGCTGTATCCACGACGGCTGAAGAGTCCTGAAATTCTGCTCAAAACACCTGAATTGTTATCTACGAGCAGTGAAAATACCTGACTTCTCATATGTATCCTCTCTTTCTCACTTCAGGAAGCGAAAATATTATGACTGACTAAGATGACTGGTTCGCTCCTTCCATGATTTGTATAAAACAGAGTGCGTTCTGTTTTTTACTTACTTAATATTAACAACTAGAACCGGCTTTGTCAACCCTCTTTTTTGAGATTTTTCATTACAGACCAAATTCCTCTGCCAGTTCATTCAAATACATCCAACGCTCTTCCTTCTCTTCGAGCTGCTCTCTTACTTTCTCCTGCTCTTCCATCAGCTCACGCAGTTTCACTGAATTCGTTGCATTTGCGGCAATCTGACGATCAAGAGACGCAATTTTTTCTTCCAGCTTTGCAATCTCCTCATCTATTGTCTCATATTCACGCTGCTCCTTGAAAGAAAACTTCACCTTCTGGCGCTGTCCGTCCTTCCAGTTCTTTCCTTTCTTCTGCGTCTCCTCTTCTGTGGACTTCTCTGCCGGCTTAAGTTCAGACTTTCCTGTGATATCTTTGCTTTCCTCTCCGAATCTGCGTTTCTTCGCCTCTACGTAATCCGTGTATCCTCCCTCAAACTGTCGGATCCCGCCGTTTCCATCCAGTTCAAAGATACGATCAACTACATTGTCCAAAAAATATCTGTCATGTGATACGGTGATCACGATTCCTGTAAATGAATTCAAATAGTCCTCAAGGATCGTAAGTGTCGGGATATCCAGATTATTTCCGGCCTCGTCAAACAACAGGACATTCGCATTCTCCGCAAGAACACCAAGAAGATAAAGCCTTCTCTTCTCCCCTCCGGAAAGCTTACCGATCGGTGCATACTGCATATCCGGTGTAAATAAGAACCTCTCCAACAATTGGCTCGCACTGATCTGTCCGTCCTTTGTCGTCACATACTCCGCAATATCCTTCACGTAATCGATCACACGCTGGGAATCATCCATATGCTGTTCTTCCTGTGCAAAATATCCGATCTTGATCGTCTCGCCGATCTCAATCTCCCCTGCATCCGGCTTGAGTACACCTGCGATCATCTTAAGAATTGTTGATTTCCCACAGCCGTTCGGTCCGATAATTCCAAGCCGCTGATTGCGAAGCACAATATAACTGAAATCATCCAGAATCTTCTTCTCCCCAAAACGCTTGCTGACATGATGAAGTTCAATCGTCTTCTTGCCCATTCTTGTCTCTACAGAATCAAGCTCCACCGTCTGATCCGTCACAGGTGCTTTTCCTGCTTTCAACGCTTCCAGACGTTCCAGTCTTGCCTTCTGCTTTGTCGTTCTCGCACGGCATCCACGCTTCGCCCATTCCAGTTCCATCCGAAGAATACTCTGACGCTTTCTCTGACTTGCAAGCTCCATCTCTTCCCTCTGCGCCTTCAATTCAAGGAATCCGGAATAATCCGCATCATATCCATACATCTTTCCATGACTCAGCTCCAGGATACGGTTCGTCACACGATCAAGGAAATAGCGGTCATGTGTTACCATAAGAACAGTTCCACGGTAAGATCTCAGATAATCTTCCAGCCAGGAAATCATCTCCTGATCCAGATGATTCGTCGGCTCGTCCAGAAGAAGTACGTCAAAGTCTCCTGCAAGTATCTTCGCAAGAACTACGCGTCTCCTCTGTCCCCCGGATAAAGTGTCAATCTTCTGATCCCACTGCGTGATCCCAAGCTCCGTCAGATTACTTTCCACCTGCCAGCTCTCCGCATCTGCATCCTGAAGTGCGTAGGAACGGATATCCATCCCCTCCGGAAATGTCGGATTCTGCGGAACAAAAGCAATCTTCAGACCATTCTGACGAACAACCTGCCCCTCATCCGGTATTTCCTCTCCCGCAACCACCTTCAAAAGAGTTGACTTTCCGGTTCCGTTAATCCCAACAATCCCGATCTTATCCCCCTGCTGAACACCAAACGATGCATCATCAAAAATCACTTTCTCCCCATATATTTTAGAAATATGTTCTATATTAATTAAGTTCATTCTTTTCCCTGCTTTCTGTTTTTCTGCATTTTTATCAATCACATCGCCCTTCCAGTATAACAGATATTTCAGACACTGAAAATCTTAAAAATTTTTAAATTCATATTTGAAAGGGTTGAGAAAACACGGAAAACGTTATAACATAGTGAGATACATGCAATGACATGGTTTCAAATTGAAAGTGAGGTAAATGATATGAGCCCGAAGAATGATTTCTCAGACATTTTCGATGATGATTTTGAAGTTACATATGAAGAAGATCCGGAAATCAATTTTCATACTTCTGAAGATACAAAACAAATAAACAGACCTGATTCTAACACGGAGACGATCGTTATGAACGCAGACGATTACCGAGATAACTTTAACGATTCCGATGACAGCCAGTTCGAAGAAGTACTTCCTGAATATGACGATGATTATGAAGATGATGATGCAGATTATGAGGATGATTATTATGAAGACGATTATAACACTTCCAACAGAAGATCAAATCGCAACAATCCTTATAATGATTCATATAATAATCCATATAATGATCGTGACTACGACAGACGCTCCTCCGGCAGGAAACGTTCTGGTGGCGGAGTAAAACTTGCCGCACCGATCAAAAAAGGCGGAAAGGCATTGTCAAGGCTCACAAGCACATTGCTTCAGCAGCTTTCTATTGTGTTAATTCTAGCCACAACAGCATTTGTACTCTACAACTTTTACCGTGCAAGCACACCGTACGGAGATATCCAGGAGGCAATCCAGACACAGAAGATTTCTCAAACTCTGGCCGCTTACTTATGTGTAGCTGCCCTCTTCCTGTTCTTCGAATTCATCTCCCTTCTCTGGTCGATGACACGCGTCCGCGTACGTGACGGAGTCTCCAGCTGGAGAGAAGATACCGGAAGAGGCCTGTGGTCTTTTATCCTTGTATTTGCGATTTCCTATGCCGCATTCCTCTTCAGCCCGCTGCTCCCTGATTCACCGGAAGTGATCTACGGAGTGAAAGGAGCTCTTGATGTATACGGTTCCCTCCACAATGTATTGTTTGGACTGTGTGCAGCCGGAGTCATCTCCTGCCTGATCAGAAAATACAAAAGTTCCAATTAGAATACAATATTCCCTTTACAAAAAGTGCACCCGGCAATGAAATCAATTACGAAATCATTGCCGGATGCACTTTTAAAATTTATGGGCCAGTCTCAAAAAATACGATGCATTAATCCAAAATGATCAGTGCCATAAACACAAGATCTGTATCCCCTGTATTCGTCAGTCCGTGTCCCATTCCATCCGGTGTAAATGTCACATTTCCTGCTTTCACCGGGCGGATACGTCCATTGTCATCATAATTTCCTTCCCCACGAAGAATATAATATGTCTCACTCTCGTTGTGATGCTCATGATATCCAAGAGAACATCCCGGTTCCAGTGTGACTTCTGCATACATCTTGCACTTTCCGTTCAGTTCCTTATCTTCCAGAATGTGCTTGATGATAACGTGTCCCTTTCCACCAGCCATGTTTTCTTTTCTCTCAACTCTTAATTCACTCATCTTCAATTCCTCCTAAAACATTTTTATTGTAAAGCTTATTTGCTGTTACTGTTCACACGATGTGCGACCAGCAACGCATCTCGCCATTTTAAATCGCCTTTGGCGATGGGGCGAGATGCATTCAAGTCAAAACACACATCCTCCGTGTCAATCAGCGAAGTGATTGACACGGGAGTGAACAGTAACCATTTACTACAATACTTCTTTTATCTGACATTTATTTCATATAGATCAATTCATACTCTCTTGTTCCAAGACCAATCTTCTCTGCATGTGCCAGACAAGTCTTGTACTCTGAATTCGGTGTTGTATTCTCAAAATGATCATGATGATCGCAGAAATTCTCTTCTTCCATACGATCTGCAAGCTGGCTGTGCGGCAACGGTGTCGCGCTAAGACAGACATCTGCACATGCCTGATCCAGTGCCAGCGGATCAAAAGAGGCAAACATACCGATATTCGGAAGGATCGGTACATCATTCTCCGAATGACAGTCACAGTTCGGTGATACATCAACGATCAGTGAAATATGGAAGTTCGGTCTTCCATCCACAACCGCCTTTGTATACTCTGCCATCTTGCAGTTCAATACCTTGGTTGCCGCACTGTCCATAAACGAAATTGCATCAAAGTTACATGCCCCGATACATCTTCCACATCCAACACAATGTTCAAGATCAATCGACATCTTTCTTGCATCAGCATCATAAATCAGGCCGTCATTCGCACACTCTCTCAGACAGCTCTTACATCCTCTGCAGGCTTCCTGATCGATCGTCGGCTTACCAACAGAATGCTGATCCTTCTTACCGGCTCTGGAACCACATCCCATTCCGATATTCTTGATCGTACCACCGAAACCTGTCGTCTCATGCCCTTTAAAATGCGTCAGACTGATAAATACATCCGCATCCATCACGGCACGTCCGATCTTCGCTTTCTCTATGTACTCTCCTCCCTGTACCGGAACTTCAATATCATCCGTTCCCTTCAGGCCATCTCCGATAATCACCGGACATCCGACACTCAACGGTGTAAATCCATTCTCCCATGCACAGTAAAGATGCTCCAGTGCGTTCTTTCTACTGCCCGGATATAGTGTATTACAATCTGTGAGAAATGGCTTTCCTCCAAGCTCCTTCACGACATCAACAACCGCCTTGGCATAATTCGGACGGAGATAACTGATATTCCCCATCTCTCCAAAATGCATCTTAATCGCCACAAATTTATTCTCCATGTCAATCTCACTGATTCCTGCTTTCTTCATCAGACGTTTCAGCTTCGTTGGAAGACCTTCGCCAAGCTTCGCCCGGAAATCAGTATAATACACCCTTGCTTTTTCCATGATGTAAACCTCCTGTTGTAAATTCTGACAGCTTAACCCTGCATTCTTATCATACACTATAAATCTGACTCTTCCAATCATTTTTAGAAAAATAATAAAGTGGACATCCCCTTGACGATACGGTATACTCAAATTATCAATTCCGAACTCAGCAGCAGTTCGATCACTCTGAAGGAGATGTAATGATACAATGAATCATCTGGCTGTTACCTCAATACTCACTGTTGTAGCACATATCATCTGGTTTGCTTCTATGACAGAACGAAAATATCCGATCAAAAAAACGGTTCTGCTCTATGGACTTTACGCTATATTCTTCACTATATGGGCCATACTTGCATATTCCCTGCTTGGCAAAGACTCTCCGTATGTGATTCCATTTTCATTTGTCGGAACCATCCTGCCAGCAATTCTACTTTTCCTATATACTTCATCTGATAGTTTCAGCAAAAAAATATTTTTGATCGTTACTTATGCAAATTTGTTCTGCATCATCATTTGCCTTTCTATTTTAATCTGTGATGGATTATTTCCGAATTTATCCATTGTAAAACAGATGTATATACGAAGCTTGGTACGAATACTGTTGAATATTCCTGCAATCCTGCTGTATCTGTGGTTTGCGCGTCCTTATATGCGTACAGTGCCCGGAGACAGAAAACGGACCTGGTACTCTATTTCCCTCGTGTCCTTTCTGTTTTTAACCGTGTTTGCAACGCTTATCAACTTCCTCATGCGTGATGGTCATACCGTCGAACAGATGAGCCTGTTTATCACAACCATGATGATTTATTGTGCAGTACTGTGGATTGTATTTGGCACGATCCAACACATGAATGCCGAAGTGAAGATGGAACTGATCACTCAAAATGTACAATACCTGCAAGGACAGCTTGCCATGGCCAAAGAACATGCATCAACCGCCAAAGCCATGCGTCATGATTTTCGACATCACATGCAAAATATTGACCTGCTTCTGAAACAACAGAAGCCACAAGAAGCGATACATTATATAGAAGAATTTATCCAAAGCCTGGATGCGGCAAGTCCGATTGATTTTTGCCCACATATTACAGCCAACGCCATTTTAAACAACTTTTATAATCAAGCACAGAAAGAAGGAATTCCGATCTCTATAACTGCCGACACACCGGAGCATATAACAATTGCAGATATGGATTTTGTTGCGATCCTTTCAAATCTTCTGGAAAATGCAGTAAACGGATGTATCGAATGCGGTTCCCGGGATGAGATCACAGTAAATCTCCGTATGAAAAAGGAGAAACTTGTGATTGTGTGCAGTAACCCTTGTAAAACGGACCTTGTGATCGAAAATGATATCATCAAGCCAAAAGGAACCGGGATAGAAAGTATCCTGATGGCTATTGATAAATACGATGGAAATATCCGTTATCAGATGGAAGACGGTATTCTGACAGCATGCGTCATCCTTAACTGCTGATCTTTGCAGAAAATCAGATCACTATTTCACGCAGAAAAAACATGGTTTCACGAAAGGAACACGTTTTTTCTGCATTTTTCTTTTATACTTACACATAATAAAACATTCTTGGGATCGTTACTCATCGTGACCCAAATTTATGAAGAAAGGATCTGATTTAAATGATGAACTCAAATGTACAGGCTGCTATGCCAAAATTCGCCGGATTATCCCATGTATGTATTTTCGTGGATAATATGATGGAGGCGGTTGACTATTACCAGAAACTATTGGGCGTTGTACCGGATCATTACCTGTCCCACTGGAGAAACGAAGGTTTCTTTAAAGCCGGCGGATTTGTCAAAGAAGCTGCCGACGGCGATGTCTCTATCGCTTTTGTAAATGTACCGGGCACAAAACTGACACTGGAACTCATGCAGTACCATTCACCGGAAGGACGAAAAGAACCTGTCTTCTTCGCTGCCAACGATGTCAGCGGCGCACGTCATGTAGCACTGAAAATCACGAACATCGACGAAGCATTTTTACATATTAAATCCATGCCGGACACACGACTGATCAATGAGACTGACGATTATCAGGTATTCCAGATCAGCGAGACCTATCCAGATGAGGTTCATTTCTTCGATCAGGATATGAAAGAAATGGATGAAAGGAAACAGCAGACAGCTAAAATCCTCAGTGAAGTGCGGTATTTCTACTTTATTGACAAATACGGTCTCCAATGGGAGTTCGAGCAGGGACATACTGATATTGGTGATTAAATGAAAAAATGAAACAGGAGTCGGTTTGCGTTACCCGTGTTGTACGCAGCGACTCCTGTTTTTTGTTTATCTTATTATTTTTTCTTTACCAGGCAACGCTTTTTATAGAATGCAATACCATAGCAATGAATATGATCACTGTCATACTCGTCCTCAAAATCCCTTGCATACATTCTTTCATCAATTTGCCGCAATGCTTTCTCACACTCGGATTCCAGTTCATCTACCGACCTTGCACGTTTAGCCTCGAAAATAGCCACGTGACCATTGATGGTATCACAGACAACAACATCACTTCTGCCTTCTCCATGTTCTTTATTTGAATCCACCTGATATCCGGCTCCTGCAAAAATACCACTTAAAAATGCATGGTAAAAGTCTTCCCCATAATCATGGTAACTTATAGTTCGCCTTAATAATGCACTCACTTCTTTTGTGATTTTATCGCAATCTTCATTCCATACAGATGAAAACAATTCCGTTCTATTCCATTTTTTAGAACTATCCTCAAACCACTTAGAAACTTCTGTCTCGAAAATTTGCTTGATTTCCAAATTCGGAATTTTCAATGCCACCATGTTGTCTTGCCAGCCATCATCAATCTTATAATCTCTAACCTGCGTTAAATATCCCGTCAAATACATTAAGCTCCACAGATTTTCCTCAGAAGAATGTAAATAGTCGTAAGTTAAATTCTCATCCACTCTCTGAATAATATATCCACCATTCATCAGTGTTTCAAGCTTCTTCGTAATGCTTGCACCCGCATAATCAATAAATGAACGAATAATTGCATTATCACTTGTATCTTTCCAGTATTCATCTGGTTTTGCATTAGGATTCTTCTGCAGGTCATCAACATAACACATCACATCCCAGGGGCAATAAACATCGACATCTCCGAAATGATATCCATCATACCACTTCTTCATAATATCTCCCTTACCCTTGATTTCTGCATCTTCAAGAATTCTATCAACTTCGTTTTGAACAAATCCATAGTACTCATTCAATCGAGAGGATGTAATCGTGTTTGAGACAAAATTGTTTGTACCTGTGAAAATGCTTTCCTTTGCAATTTTCAGACACCCTGTAATAACTGCAAGTTTAATGCACTGATTATCTTTTAATGCCTGCATAAATCCCTTCATTATTTCAAGCATTTCTTTATAATAGCCATTGCTGGTTGCTCTCGCCATAGGAACGTCATACTCGTCAATAAGAAGTATGACACTCTTATTGTAATACTTGCTCAAAAACTCTGAGAGAATTTGAAGCGAACGCATTACTTCGATTTTCCCCGCTCGTCCATACCGAATGTCATCAAACTTCTTTTTTTCTTCTGCATTCAGCACAGGGCTTTCCATGAGATATTCATGCTTCTTAAAAAGCTCTCCGACTTCATAAACAAGCTGCATATACGCAGTTGAAAAATCATTCCCCTCAACCGCCTTAAGGCTCAAGCTCATCACAGGCCACTGATTCATCCATTCCTCGCAAATATCTCTTTGTTTTAAAATTTCCAAACCTTCGAACAAAACTTTGCTATCTTTTTGAATATCCAGAAAACATTCAAGTGTACTCATTCCCAATGTCTTTCCAAAGCGACGGGGACGAGTTATTAATGTAACCTGAGTACCGGATGACTTCAGGATTTCACCAATCAATCCTGTCTTATCGATATAGTAAAATCCATCTCTACGAATTGTCTCGAAATCCGATCTTCCTTTCGGAATATTTAAAAAAGTCATGTCATCCACTCCTCTCCGACATTTTACCGCTGCAACTGCAAAGATGCATCTTGTCAAAAAATATCACGCGCTCCAATGTATTTTGATTCTACCATCTTACTGGATAAATGACAAGTTGTCTCGTATTCTAACCTCTTCTTTTCATCTGCGCTTAATTTATCCAACACGTCATATGCTTCTTCCAATTCAAAATTTTTCTTTGCCATTTTTTCAAAATCCTTTCTGGTTTTTCCTCCAAGAAAGCGCATCCACTGCAACAGGCTTGTCTCATTTTTCTCTTCCGGCGGAAGTTTTGACAATTCTAAGATATGCATTTCTTTCATAGAATTCTCCTCTCTTCTGTGGGATGAATGATTGCCTGAAGAAGAGAGGAGAATTCTATTATTGCAAGCTGAATTTTTTATGCTCTGATATTTTTTTGCAATCTCAAAACAGCTACTCTATATAGCATATTTCTCTGCTTACAGTAGATTGTTTTCATTCTTTCTTTTTCTGCCTTACGGAATATCATTTTGCCTACCTCTTTACTCATGCAGTTCCAGCGGCAGTCCGTCCGGGTCATGGAAGAAAGTCATCTTCTTTCCTGTATAATCGTCAACCCGAATCGGCTCACATTCAATACCGACTTCCGCCAACTCATTCACCGTCTGCTCCACGCTATCAACGCAGAACGCAAGATGACGCAGACCACAGGCCTCCGGCCGGTTTACACGCTTCGGAGGATTTGCCTCAGCGAAAATCTCCAGTTCCGTGTGTTCATTAACACGAAGATCCAGCTTCCAGTCCTTGCGCTCCGGGCGATAGTTTTCTCTGATGACAGAGAAACCCAGCTTGTTCACATAGAAATCCTTAGCTGCTTCGTAATCAGATACGATAATTGCAATATGATGTATTTTTGATAAATTCATTTTTCTCACGCTCCATTTCTTTTATTTCCATCACAAACTATATAGTGACCTCCAAAAAGACCGTATTGTTAACTTCCAGTATTTTTACGACTCATTTTAAAGATATACCGATTTATTAATCAAATGGTAACTCCTCCATATTTAACTGTTGCTAACCTCTTTACTCATGCAGTTCCAGCGGCAATCCGTCCAGGTCATGGAAGAAAGTCATCTTCTTTCCTGTATAATTGTCAACCCGAATCGGCTCACATATCTAATTTTCACTCATCCCGTAGCAATATGCATTCACTTTTACTTCGTACTTTTTTGTTACTTATTTCTTCGTTTATACGGATATCTAGGGATGAAAATATAATGAGGTCAGACCACAATGTGGTCAGCCTTGGAGTCATGTTTCTTAATAATAGTAACTATTAAACGACCTCATCTTCTAGCATTTCTTTTAATCCTTCCAATAAACGCTGTGCTGTCACCTTTCCCATAACAATTGTTGCCACTTCATCCATTATTACACCATCATTATCATCAGTAAAATCAGGACTACGTTGTAACAATTTAATTATCAACTCATCTTTTTCAGAATCCATAGCACATGAAAATCCGTTTACATATTGTAACATCTTATTTACCTCTCTTTACATTTCTTGCAACTCAAAATTATTTATTATCTTTATTGTATTATTATCTAGATGATTTCTTTTAGAATTAAATTGAAGAATATTACTTTTACTAAATTTTTTATCATCATCCCTAGCAAATATATATTCCTTCTTCTGCTCTATATAGCATTCCTTTGATTTCCTAACTGGAGGTTTCAAATTAATATATAATTCTAACTCTAATTTCTCTGCAATTTCTGAAAGTGCCTTAATTGAGAAATTATAATCTCCACCTTCCCATCTTGATACCATTCCCTGACTAACTCCAAGATATCCTGCAAATTCTTTCTGCGACATTTTCAATTCCATTCTACGCTTAACAATAGATGCTGAAATCTTACCCAAATATCTCGATGCATTAATATCAGCAATTGAAATATTATCATCAAACATAGCTAATAAATCCGCTAATGAAGTGCTATTTTCCTTATTTTTTTTCTCCATACTATAAATTCTCCCTTTTCTAGACTTCCTCAAATCTACTGTCCAAAACCTTCTTATATTGAGTATAATCTGTTTTTTTCTTTCCTGCACGTTCATAGAATGCTACTAAAAATTTAGGTGTATCTTTTTCGTCAAATGCCATCAATAATCTAAAGTTAAAATTTTTTCCCGATAAATGCAATGAATAATAATCTCTATCTTGATTCTTTATTATTTCATTACTATCTGCTTTACATACATTTGTTCCCAGTTCCTTTAAAAAATTTAATTGTTTTACTAATAATGTGAAAATTTCTTTTTCATTACCCGTAGCATTTTTAAGCAGTACTTGAAACTCATACATAAACTTAGGATGAAAAACATATCCCCTTTCCGAACATTCTTCCAAATTTTTAATCAATTCCGCTAATACCTGTTTCTTATTCATATAAATATTCTGATTTGTTAATTATATTACTTATATGTAATATAATCAAGTCATTCCTTCCTAATTATTTATCTAGATTTTTATGTGAATTTCACATGACTAAAATCTTATGCTTCCCATCCACTTTAAACAACAAGACTAACTATCAATTGTGACCTGGTTTCCACATATAGATAGTCCGCCGCTTTCACATCTCATTTCGTTATTTCTTCGTTTATACGTATTATATAGGTAAATTTTTTATGAAAGCTCTTTTAGTGCTTCCAAATATCCGATCAACCTTTTCTGTGCATTTGTATCTAATTTTTGATATATTTCTACCAGCATTCCGATTTCTGTCTCTTTACTAATTTTTCTCATTTAATATTTTATACTGACGCAGAATTACCCGTACCCTATATGCTGCAAATCTTTTCGCTCTTTTATAAAAGATAACAGTCAACATAGCCATGATAAATGTAACCACTAAATCTTGCCTGCTAAAACTGAATGATTTTATGTTGTATCTATAATAAGCACTTAAACATAACGGCATTGATATTATTAAACTACGACTCATAGCATATAATGAATTTATTTTATTAGCCTTATCACATTTCTCATGTGTTTCTAAAAAAGTCTTACATAAATAAAATACATACTCATTTTCAGTTTCGTTATAAACCTGATCATCGTTTGATTTATTTAATATTTTGTTTGCAAGCTCTCTAAAAGATTTTAATTCCAACTCATTACCAATAATTTTATTTTCATCATTCAAAAATTTACACCTTGCATTTTCACGAAATTTGAAAACCTTTTTATCAAGAACTGAACTAATCTCTTGTAAAACCAATCCCAAGAAAAAGCTCCCAACCAAAAATAAGATAGCATTAACAATGTCATTTTCTACATTTGCTATTAAATTTATCAATGGTAAATCAAGACAACAACTCACAACAATTACTATCATTCCAGATAACAGTACTCCAAAAAAATCATATACTCCAACTTTATCTAATGCACTATTCATTTCATTTATCTCCTTTTAAAAACTTGTTTTTTAGGCGTTTTATAAACACCACAAGTCCTTGATTTTATTGGTTTTCTCACTGTGCTATATACAAATCTTTTAGTTCGTCCAAAACCTGATCCTTCATTCTCCCTACCAGCCCCAACTGCTTAATATCAATGCTTTCGTTTTGCATCTTCTGAATAAAGTCCTGAATATCTGCATAAACTCCTTGAGGAGCCGTAATCTTGACCATGGGATCAATCAATTCTGTCAGGCGGAAAACATCGTTCTTATGCTTCTTGATGTTTTTGCTGTCAACATGTTCACCTGCAGCCTTGCGATCTATTAAATCCATCCACGCTTTTGCCTTAAATGGAATCAAATATGCCGCATCCAAGACAGTAACTCCATCAACAGTGACTTTCCCCTGTTTCAAAAATTCGTAGTAATCATCGTCCAAAAGAATAGCAGACAGACTTGAAATATCTTCGTCTATTGGTAGCGGTGTCAAAACTGCATCTTCCGGAAGTTGAATGGCATCCAGCTTTCGCGTGAAAAGTTCAATCATCGCAGGATACTGATTCGAGACTGGGTGGCTAAAACGATAAAACTGCGGCACACCCGAACTTTTATTGCAATGTTCATATCCAGCCCGTTTTACATATTCCCAAAATTTCTTTCCAAAATTCGCATCAACTGCTTCTATATTGTTCTTCACTGCTCTTGAACCATTCCTTAAAACTCTCAATCCCTGTAACCATCTATCTTCCTTCACAGTTCATTCAGCATTTCTTCTACTGCTTCTTCAACCCGTTCATCCGCATCTTCTCTCAATGCCAATGCCAGCGAAAGTTCGTCCACAGTATTTCGTGTGGACAATTTTCGGGGATTATATCTCCACATTTCTACAGCCACTTGCACCTGTGAATTTTGCAAACGGTTTGTCATAACATCTTTCCATAGAGAGATTCTTTCTGTTGCATAGTATTTGACGTTCAGTGCATTCAGCATGGAACACTCTGCCAATGCCGAATATCCACTTTCTAGCAAAGCTGTCCCCACAAATTCTTTCGGAATATAAACCGTTCGTTTTATTGGATTCAGCAACTTATCTCCTGCTTTTTGGAACAGTATTTTCGGAGAATCCTCGGATTTTAAAATCCGCTGTACACCTCTTTTCTTTATATGCAGCAATCCCATTTCTTCAAGCTGTTTCGATGCTCTCGATATAGAAGTAGGTGTTAATTCCAAGTCTTTCGCAGCCTGACTTGTGGACAATTCTTGTGCGCCTCCATAAATGAAATGCAACAGAAGCATCTGCGCCGATGGACGCATTTCTTCTCGTTGTTCCCTTTCGGCATTGCACCACTCCTGCAAATACAACGCCATAAAAGGCAAATAAATCTGCCTTCCTTCTACAACAAATGGAATTTTCTCACGAAGCAAATATTCTTTCTGCCGAGAAATAATCTCTTTCAGCACTAGAACAACAGGCAAATTTTCATTTTTCTGTATCCAGGCAACGTGCTTTTTCAGCACTCCAATTTGCTCCAATTCAGTTTTCGGATAAAGGAAAATCGCCTTTTTCCCATTCATAGATGCCATCTGCAGGCGATACCGCATGACAATAAAGTTTGGCAAATGCTTGAACTCCACATCCTCATAAGTTACTTTGATTCCAAGGACTTTATTGAGATACTCCATGTGTTCACCTCCATTTTTAACTCTTTTTAAGTTAAGATGCAATATTAAAGTTAAGATAAACCACAAAGCGCTGCATGGTAAGGTATTTAACGCCTATTCCAATAAAGCCTCCTTGTCTCTGCATCTGAATATTCCCTCTCCGCTATAACAGCTATCTTACCTCATACTTTTTTGTTTACTCATTTCATCATTTCTTCGTTTATGCGTATTATATAGGTAAATTTTTTATGAAAGTTCTTTGAGTGCTTCCAAATATCCAATCAATCTTTTCTGTGCATTTGTATCTAATTTTTGATATGTTTCTACCAGCATTCCAATTTCTGTCTCTTTACTAATCACATAAGTATTATTATCCCTGCTTCTGTTTCCTGTATGCTCTGCTCCTGATAACAGCTCATATGGTGTCACATCCAACACTTCGCAAATGATCAAAATCTTATCACTTACCGGATTTGTTCTTTTTTTCTTCCAATCACTTATGGAACTCTCTGCAATTCCTGTTCTTTGGGCAAATTCTTTCTGACTCATTCCCTTTTCTTTTAATAATTCAAAAATCTTATCACTGATTGTTTTCATTCCTTTTTTCCGCCTCTTTTCTCTTACCAGTACCTACATATATAGCAGGTACTGGACACTTAATTGCTTTTCTTATTTTCATAAGTCTATCACTTCATATGCGATTTGTAAATGCGAATTTATTTGTTTATAACAATTTGATAGGGTCAGACCACAATGTGGTCTACGACGAAAAAAACAAAGCAATAGGAAGAACACATTTTAACAACAAAAAAGTCGCATTCTAATAATCAATAGTTTTTAACATGGCTTTTCCGTGAAGCTCTATTAAAGTGCGTCTTTTTTTCTAATCTACTTTCCTCTTTTCCCAATTTCACACCATTGGCCCTACAGAAAGAATTCCTCGATAAAACATCCGTGGTTTTTGACGACACACGAGAGGATAATATGAAAGAAAAACTCGCTTTAGAGCGCAAGGGAAAACCTGACAATGCAAACCGTGATCATGTACAACTACCCTTTTGCAATATCCTCATCAAATGCCTGCCGAACTGCGTCTTCATCATACATTGCCACAATCTGTTTCTCTTTCAGCTTTTTCTTAAGTTCCTTTTTCGATAATCCCGTCAGTATCCTAACATCATCAAACGTCAGATAACTCTTAGGCTCTCCAAAGCTCATCATTGCTTCATCTAGAGGATCAACCGGGGACTCTTCCTCCGGATGCTCCTCTAGATGAAAGGCAATATAAAATCTCTGTGTACTCTTCAGATAACCGCATAGCCTTTGGTAAATATAAGTGATTGATCGTGCATAATCTTCATCCGGATTATATTGAAATGCATAGTGATTGATCTCACCTTCGTCATCCGTCACAATATTCCCCCTCACAATTTCATCTTTCAATTTGAAATATGCCAGATTAATCGACTCTTCATCTGTCAGATCTGCATCTGATCCCACCTGCATGATTCCTACTGTTGTATGTCTTCCCGACCGTACTTTTATTCTCTCCAGTTTTCTTTTGAATTTGCCTCTGTTATAATTTTCAAAAATCATGATTGAAAAAAGCAAAATCCAGATCCGGTTATCGTTTTCCGTAATCTGAATAATATCTTTATACTTCTTGTAAAAATAATTAAATCGATTACTGATATATTTGTCCAGTCTTGATTCACTCACGACCTTTTTCTGTGTATACACTTTATCAAGAAAAACAGTCATAAATTTGTATACCACAGCAATTACAACGAGCCAGAATTCATTCACAAGTTCAGAAGCCGGTATAAATACTTTTTCCGGTTCACAGAGAAAATACTTAATCAGAAAACAGGCTACTCCGATTCCCAATACCGCATTTAAAAGTTCATATCGAACATTATACAATTCTCTTCTATTCAGTAAAATACAAATAAGAAATGCACGGTACACATAATATGCTACCACGTAAACAATCAAGAATTTTCTGCCAAAGGCTAATTCCTTCACGTGATAGCAAAACATTGACAGAAGGATCAAAATGATATTCGGAATCAAGATATTCATTAAAATATTTGTTGACATTCCTTTGTCCTGATCCGCGCGAAATGTAAATACCGCATACGGTCTTCCACTATTTGTGACACTGTGTAATACACTTCCACACCAGGAAATAGTATGTACGGTAATGGCAGCAAGGAGAAGCAGGAATAACAGGAAAATCCAGTCTTTGAGATTGTATGAAAATATTGAGGTTAAAATAGTGTTTATCATTTGTGTATGTCTTTTTCCGTAAAGTTTATAAGAACTTTACCATATTAATATATATAATTTCTAAGATTCAAAAATCATTTTATTTAAAAGCAAAAGCTATCGTATCTAATATATCTTTCATTGGACCTTTTGACAATTTTCTACATCTCCTTCCTCCACATTGATAAACAATATTCCTCAAAAAATCCCTCTTTCTTTTCCACAGATATCGCTCTATGCAATGCCTGGCCTGATTTTGTAAAAAGTACATTCCCTACTCTTACCGTTTTTGTTTCTTTCTCCATCTCATACTCTGAATCAAAATAATGAACCTTTATTGGATTACTCTCACTTTCGATAACATATCCTGCTGCTATCGAGACTAAATCTGCCTCTATTAAACCTAATGCAATCAAACTTATAATTTTATCGAATGTTATTCCCCACTTTTTATATTCATCTAATCTGTGGCACCAAATAACCGGCTCATATTCATCATCTACTTTTACTGCCAAAGAACACAATGTGGTAAATGTCTCCGCATCTTCCCGATCCATTTGTGCTAATGTATATAATAATTTTTTTGGTATACTGTTATTATCATTACACTCTTCAGCAAGAATCTTTCCCCATATACTTTGAAATACTTCATCCGAAATAAGTCGTGCCTGATCCATAAATAAAACAATCCAATCGTCATCGACTTTTTGTGGATTAGCTCCTTCCCTTAATTCATTAATTGCAAATCCAACTACATCTTTCTGATTACAATATTCTTTTATCGTCTTCTTTGCCTGACTAATCAATGCAGCCTTAAGCAATGAGTCATAATCACTATTTTTAATATCCTCAATATATGTAGCAATTGCAATTCTTTCAGGTGTCTCTCTATTCACTCCCCATCCTACAGCTGTTCCTAATTTATCCAACAAATTATTGACAACATCTGCAGCACCATCAATATCTAATATACTATATTTATTTATATCACTCATTTTTTCTGTCCTTCTTTCTATTTTTCCTCTATTTTAGTTCTCTCGGTTTCATTTTTCTGTTTTATTTTCTTTCTAACAGTTTTTATTATCTGAATTATAATAATTCCTAAAATAACAATCTATGAAAAATATTCCAATTCCTTCAGCCCTGATTTCATCGGCATTTGAAGAAATTCTTTTCTTTTTTTACAAAAAAGTACTTGACAAAACCTCCTGAAAGTGAGGTCGCTTCGCGACCTATTAATTAAGGAATTGTTCGTCTCGCCACGAACCTTAATTACACTTTAGGAGGTATGTCATATGAATCGAATTGACATCTGCAAAAATATCATCCAATCCATTAAGGAGTATATCACAACCCCAGAAAAACTGGAACCTCATCGTGCGAAAAATCATTTTATTCGCAAACGAAAGCTTTCTCTTTTTCAAGTAATTATGTATCTGCTTTACACTTCAAAGGCCTCCATGTTTCAAAATCTTTCCCGTATTCGGGAAGATCTTGGAAGCCTTGATTTCCCTGACATTTCAAAACAGGCTCTGTCAAAGGCTCGCCAATTTATTAACCCTGACTTATTTAAAGAGCTCTACTATTTATCAGTTGATTTATTCTATAAGCAGTTCCCATCTCGTAAACTTTGGAATGGATATCATTTATTTGCCATTGATGGTTCTAAAATAGAATTGCCTAATTCGAAATCGAATTTCGAGTTCTTTGGTGAAATGTTTGGATATCCTGATCCAAGCCGCCGTTTTACTATGGGACTTTCGTTACTGTGTCGAGCATCAGCACCTTTGTCTTATGCGCTTAAAACATAATTATAACATTGCTAAGAAATGCTCTGGAGACATAATCACGGTTCTTCCCGGCA
>NZ_JAJCNG010000002.1:0-234537 GCF_020561005.1 Mediterraneibacter sp. 210702-DFI.3.120
TTTTTCTTAGTCTTTCCTGTATACAGAACCCGGAGCCTGCATCAATCCCTCAATGTCTGTCTGTTAGAAGAAACTTTATAAGCGCTATCTGATTTCGTCCGAACTTGAAAAAGAATCCCTACGATAAATCTTTATTTTCTCAACTGCCAGAACGCCACTGCACTTGCTGCTGCCACATTCAGAGAATCTACACCATGTGACATCGGAATCTTCACAGTATAATCGCAAGCTTTAATTGTCTCCTGCATAAGTCCGTCCCCCTCTGTTCCAAGAATCACTGCCAGTTTTTCTTCACTCATAAGCTGCGGATCATCAATACTTAAGGAATCATCGGTTAATGCAAGTGCTGCTGTCTTATACCCAAGTGCTTTCAGGCTTTCGATTGCCTGGACCGGCCAGATCTCTTTCCTGTCGCATCTGCGTTCTTTATCGTCTTGAATAAATGTCCATGGAATCTGGAACACCGTTCCCATACTTACTCTGGATGCTCTTCGATACAATGGATTGCTGCATCCTGAAGTCAGTAATACCGCATCCATATGCATCGCTGCTGCCGATCGAAAGATTGCTCCGACATTCGTTGGATTCATCACGTCTTCCAGAATGGCAATCCTGTTCTTTCCCTCGCAAAGTTTCCTGAAATCTTCCAGTGGTCGGCGTTTCAATGCACAAAGCATTCCCCTCGTCAGCTTGAATCCTGTCAATTGCGTAAGGACAGCAAACTCTGCTGTAAAAATAGAAGTGCCTGTATTCTCAAATCTTGCAAGAACTTCTTGCGTCTCTTCATTTTCTTCCATCTGTTTCTTTTCAACCAGAACAGATATTGGAATATATCCGGCATCCAACGCCCGTCCAATCACTTTCGGACTTTCTGCAATAAAAAGTCCATCTTCCGGACGGTCTTTATTCAGAAGCTGTGCTTCCGTATAACGTGCGTAGACGTCCAGTTCCGGTGCGTTAAAGTTGTTGATTTCTATAATATTTAACATTTTCTCTCCACTTATTACTTATATTTTCCAATCAATTTTCTATAAAAATCCACCATCAGATGAATCTCTTCCACAGATATATTTTCATTTTCTCCGTGCACAGATGCGTATTGCTGTTTATCTATATCGATTGGAGCGAATCGAATCACGGCACCGCCTTCATCCACGATCCACTCAAAACTGATCTGATTCTCATTGAAATAGTCGAATGCCAAAGCATTTTCCGATTCCATGATCTCCACACATTGCAATATCACATAATCTTGCAATCTCTTCGTCACTACATCCGGCTTTCTGCCTCGTCCACCAAGAGATAAAGCCAGAACGCACGGTGCTCTAAAAGCTCTCTGATTTTGACTACAAACTTGTTTTTGATCTTTGGTTCATTCACAATTTTTGACATAATTTTTCCCCCTGTCTGTCGATAAAATTCCTGTTACTATTTTATCATACACACAGGGGGGAATAAAGATTAAAACACATATTAAATGATACCGTGATCCTTCGCCAATGCTTTAATACTGCGATCATAAGTTGCTTCTGCTTCTTTCGAAAAGAAACATCCCGGCACGCCTTCATTGTGATCACGATGATAAACTACACACGAAACAGACTGTTGTAAAAACCGAACATTTTACTACATGAGATGCCTCCAACGTCTCACTTAGTACCCAGGAAATGATTTTTCTGAAATATAGATCCATAATACTGGTAAGATATGCATATCCTCTCCTTTCTAACCATATACCTGGCTTATTTTTTTCTATATTTTAACGGAGAAACTCCATATGTTTTTTTGAAGCTTCTGATAAAATAGCTTACATTCTGATATCCACTCTGCATTGCAATCTCTGTAACAGGAATATCAGTATCTTGTAACAGCTGTTTTGCATGCTCTAACCTTAAATGTGTTATATATTGCGAAAGGGTAATATGAAAATGTTCCTTAAAATATCGCGATATATATTTTTCCGAAAGATGAAACTGCTCACTAAATTCTTTTAATGATATCTTTTCCATAAAATTCTGCTGTATATATGAAATCATTTCTTTTTCTATCGTATTTCTCCCGCTTTTATCATTTTCAATTACAAAGCCCTTCTCCCACATTTCAAGAATAAACTGTAAAAGAATTATTTTTGTCTTTATCTGAGCAGTTATTATGGACTCAGTTTTCTTATTTTTTGCCACATATATTTCAACCAACTGCTCACATAGTTCTTTTGCTGTATCTTTTACTCTTGGACTTATCATCAGATGACCATTTTTTAACGGCTCCAATAATTTATCATCCAACATGTCATTTATGCAAAAAGATATGTATTTTAACGGAAAAAGGAAAGTAAAATAATCCACTGTATCAGTCTGTGAACCCATAAAATGCAGATTACCCGGCGACACTACAAAAGCATCCCCGGGGGTTCCAATATAATTTTCTCCTGATATACTAACAGTCAAAAAACCGCTTTTTACATATATAATTTCCAGTTCATCATGCCAATGAACCGGTATCTGAAATGATCGTCCTTCATTTTTTATATGATATGTACTAAACGGATCATCCTTTGTACCATGTGGTTTATTTTCCTTTAATTCAAAGTACATACTCTCTCCTATACTTCTACAAGACCTTTACTCTTCCATTTTCCACTCTTCCATCTAAGTACCATTCCCACTGCTCTCGCACATTCGTCACCTGCCATAGCAATATATGCTCCTACAGCCAGAAGTCCCATGTGTATTCCGAGAAAATAGGTTCCGCCAACTGCAAACAAATACATAAATATCGCACCTAATATAACCGGAAAAAATGCGTCTCCGCTCGTTTTTAACGCCTGCCCATATACAAGGTTTGTTACCCTTCCAAGTTCAAGAAATATATCTACTATTAACAACTTTACCACAAGATTTATCATCTGTATATCATCCGTAAATATATGCACGATAAAATGTCCGGCAAATGCAAAGGTCACGGAAAAACATGTCGCTGTGATGATACCATATATCGCAGCTTTTCTCGTCCCCCTGTTACATTCCTCAAACTCTTTTGCTCCAATTCTCCAGCCGGTCATAATTGCATTTGCCTGAGCAAGGGCAGCTCCCACGCAATACGAGAAATTTGCAATCTGTATCGCATATGAACGCGCTGTAACATTCATTCCATCCACATCCATCTGATTCATAAAACGCACAATAAAGGTCATTGCGATGTTGTAAAGTGCTGTTTCAAGCGCAGAAGGAAAACCAATCTTAACAATCTGCGCAAATATCTTTCTTGATGCAATTCGCTCAGGACTCTGTTTTGCTTTTATAAGCACAGCCCCCATACCTGCTACAATAATAAGATTTACAACTCTTGAAATAACCGTGGCAACAGCAACTCCCATCACACCCCAGTTGAATGCAAATAAAAATACTGAATTAAGTATTATATTGAGAACATTTCCAACAACAGTTCCTATCAAAGAATGTTTTGTATATCCAAACACTCTCAAATAACTGGAGAAAATAGGAATCAGTGCATTTAAAAAACATGTGCCGCCAACAATTCTAAGATATATTTCAGCCGGCTCAAGCAAAGCTGGAGCAATACTTACGCTTCTAAGTATCCCACCAGAAAAAGTAGCAAGAACGACAGACATTACGATACCTATCAATGCGTTGAATATAAGTCCAAGTTGCCTTGCCTGATACGCTATCCCCGGTCTTCCGGCTCCGATATTTTGTGACATAACGGCTATCATACCCGATGATATTACGCCGAACATGATAATAAAAACACTTATATATGTATTTGCTGTTCCCACTGCCCCTACAGCCTGGTCACTTACAGATGATAGCATAAGCGTATCGACCATACCTGAAAGCATATAAAATAAAGTTTCTAAGCATATTGGCACAGATAGCTGTGTTAATGTTTTTCTTTCCGCTGCCATAGTTTTCTCCTCACATACAATTCAAGAATACTATATCAATAATACGATATATTTCTATGTAATTCTTGTATAATATCATGTGAAAATTGCACTATTTCCACTTTATCTTAAAGAGCACTGGGTTCGAGCTAAATTGATTACTCATGCTTACAAGGATTTGCAAATCAGGATAACTTTTTCCCGTCTCCCTTAATTAAAGATATTGTTGGGTAAAAAAGAAAGGTCAGTCGATTTTGCCGATGAAGCGGTAGTAGATTTCTACTTCCTGCTCACGGCTTCCGTCCTCGCCCTTGACAGCTTCGTGGACGGTTATTTTTTCAATTAGAGTGTTCAGAAGTTCGGCGGTCAGCTCCACAGGGTTGACATACTGTTTCATCAGGGCAATCCACTTTTCAGCATCCGCTGCGGTCTGTACGGCGGCTTCCATCGTTTCGTGAAGCTGTCTTATTTTTGTTTCAAGCTCCTTTTGCTCGTTCTGGTACTTCTCGGACAGCATATTGAAGTTATACTCGGTTATGCGTCCGGCAGACCAGTCCTCATACATTTTAGCAAACAGCCCGTCAACCTCGGCTTTACGCTTCTCTGCCTTTTTCAGCTCCGCAGCCTGCTTTTTCTTCGCAGAGTTTCTTTCCCTGTCGCTGGCATTGAGCAGGCGTTTCAGCAGCTTGTCCTCGTCTTTCTGTGCCAGCATAGACCAGTATTGCAGTCTTGCAAGCACATAGGCATACAGTACATCATAGCGGATATAGTGCATGGAACACTGGCGTAATCCCTGCCCGTTCTTGCTGCAATGGTAGTACCCGTATGGGTTCTTATTCTGCTTGTTTTCCCCATAGGCTAAAGACCATCCGCAGTCTGCACATTTTATCAATCCTGCGAAAATCTGTGTCGTACCGTTTCTGCGTTTCCTGCGTCTGCTTGCAATCAGCTCCTGAACTTTTTGGAACACTTCTTCAGAAATGATGGCTTCGTGGGTATTTTCCACACGATACCATTCTTCCTGCGGCTTCCGCACCTTTTTCTTGTTCTTGAATGAAATGTTGCTCTGCTTGTTGTGAATGCTGTGACCGATGTAGGTTTCCTCTTTCAAAATGCTCTTGACCTGTGCTATCGTCCACGCATAGGCTTTTTCTGCGGGCGCACCGGCGTAGATATTGGCGAAAGTCCCGTATCTTTCATAGTTCAGCCAGCCGGGGGTAGGTACTTTTTCCTCCACCAGAATCCGTGTAATGCTGGCGGCTCCACGCCCGTGTACAGCAAGGTCAAAAATCTTCTCTACAATCCAGCGTGTTTCCGGGTCGATCAGAAGATGACCTTTTTTGTCCGGGTCTTTTACATAGCCCAGCGGTGCATAGGCTCCATAGTGTGCGCCATTGGCAAATCTTGTGTGCATGGCAGCCTTGACCTTTTTGCTGGTCTGTCGGGCGTGCATTTCATTCAGGATGTTTAAGAACGGTGCAAGCTCGCTTTCTCCGTTGATGGTGTCCACATTGTCATTGATGGCAATGTAGCGTACTCCCTTGCTGGGGAAATAGATTTCCGTGTACTGACCGGTCAGGATATAGTTTCTTCCCAGACGGGATAAGTCCTTTGTGACAACGCAGTTGATTTTCCCGTCTTCGATGTCATCAATCATCCTTTGGAAACTTGGACGCTCGAAATTTGTCCCACTCCATCCGTCGTCAATGTACTCGTCTACAACGGTCAGCCCATGCTCTGCGGCATACTGTCTAAGCATCATGCGCTGGGTCTGGATACTGCCGCTTTCCCCCTGTAATTCATCGTCACGGCTCAATCTCAAATATAGTGCAGTGTTATAAATCGTTGTATTGTATGGTTGTTTCACGGTTAAAAATCCTCCTTCTAAAAGAAACAACCCACGCTTATACAATACTCGCTGGTACAAGTATATCATAAGCGTGGGCTGATTGACAGTCGTTATTCCGTATTTTTTCAGGAAGCGGCGGCAGCGTGCTGGATCACATCTTCCAGCAGGCTGTCAAGCGGCTTCCCATCCTGTGCGAAATGCTCCGATACCTTGATACGGACTTTCCCCATGACAAAATACTGGGTGCCGTCTTTTTCGGTAAGCAGGGTGCCGCTGTTTTTGTTATTGCTCTCGTTTTTGCTTTTTGCCATAGGCAGTTACCTCCATAAATGAAATATGCCCGACAAGGGAATGTCAGACAGGTGTACAGCCGCAGACTGTCTCCGTGTCAACCAAACCGTGTCAACCGGCAGAAAAGACTTTGAAAACAATCCATAGGCGCTCTATTATTACTTTTTACTTTTTCTTTGATTTCTTGGTTGACATGGTTGACAAAGGAGAGAAATGCCCCAAATATCAGGCTTTTCCCCGTCAACCGGCTGTCAACCAAAGCGTCAACCAAACTGTCAACCGGTGGCTTTTCAGAATGGAAGTTCCATTTGCCGGGCTTCTTCTTCCGTGATTTCCTGAAAACCGTCCCCCTCCGGCGGAGCTTGGTTGACACGCTCCCAGCCTTTTTGAGAACCGTATTTCTTATACCGCTTCGGGCTTTTGTAGGCTACCCAGCCCTGTATGATGCCGCCCGCAATGCCGGTATTCATAATCTCGCAGATTGCCCGTGTCTCCCAGTCTGCCGGGGAATTTAAGTTCCCCAGCGCTTCCTCATAAAGCTGCTTGGAACATACCCTGTCGCCGGTGTAGTCCTCCAAATAGGCGTAGATCATGCCGGCCTGTGTGTCTTCCTGCATAAAGTCCTGCTGGTGGGCGTTCAGGTATCGGTTCATTTCTATGCTGAATGACAGCTTATACTTCCCACTGCGATAAACCGTCATGGCTTCCGCCCACATCTGTTCGATATACGCCCTCGCCGCCGCTTCATCGTCCAGTATGTGAACCTCCGCCCGTTCCGGGTACACCGTCACGGGGAGAAAGCGCCGGTTGCCGGTGCGGTCACGGGGCAAAAAGTCCTGCCGGTTGGTCGTCCCTCCAAATACACATTGCCGCAGCCGGTCTGCCGGATGTGTCTCATACGGCACTTTGTAGGTTTCTTTCTGGCGGCTTAAGAATGACTTGATTTCCTCAATACTCTTGGCGTTGGCTGTGGCAATCATCTCCGACATCTCGATAATCCAATGCCCTTGCAGCTTGCGGTACACATTTTCATCGTCCAGCTTTTTCAAATCGTCTGAAAACCATTCGTCCCTGCCTGCCAGCAGCCGGAAAAAGGTAGATTTCCCGGCTCCCTGACCACCAACCAGACAGAGCATGACCTCAAACTTGCTCCCCGGTCTGAATACCCGCCGGATGGCTCCCATCAGGAACAGTTTCAAGGCTTCATAGGTGTATTCGTCCGTATCGGCTCCCAGAAAGTGATGCAGGGCGTAACGGATGCGCTCTGTGCCGTCCCATTGCAGGCTGTTCAGGTAATCCCTGACTGGATGGTAGCGGTTTTCATTGGCAACAATCTTGATGGCGCTCTGCACCTTTTTCTCGCTGGTAAGCCCGTAATTTTCTTCCAGATACAAAAGCAGGTAGTTCATGTCCATGTCGGTCAGCGTGGTACTGGTGCGCTCCCAGCCCAGCGGCTTCACAATGTCAATCTGCTCCGTCAAAAGGTTCAGGCGCAGCGCCCCGCGAAACAGAGGGTCACGCTGGAACACCGTCAGGCAGTTTCGGATGCTGTTCTTCACGCCGCCTTTCTGCGTCCCCTCTAATGTTTCCCGGATTTCTGCCGGTGTCTGCGCCGGTTCCATTGTGTCCATCGTCCTTTTGACCGCTTCCTGCGTTTCCGGCGGCAAGCTCTGAAATTCGCTGTTCAAGCCGCAACACCTCCTTTCCCTGTGCGGCGATCAATGCCGCTTTTTCTTCTATTTCTCCGTATAACAAAATATCCAAAAGGTATTCTGTGTAGCTTATCCTCTGCAACGCTTCCACAAAAAGAGGATGCCAGATGGCATCCTGCGGCTGTGGGGCGTGTGCTGTTTTCCAATGCTCCAGCAGGCGCAGATAATCGCATAGCACCCGGAAACAATACCGTTCCGTTTCCTGAAATCTCTGCTCCGCTGATTTTTGTCGGGGCTGTGACCTGTTGTGACGCTTCCTATCTGGCGGCGCATTGCCGGATTTCTCATAGGAAACGCCGAAGTTCTCCGCAAGCCTGACCGCAGCTTCCCGTTTCCCCAATCCATGCAGCAAAGCGGCAAAGTCGATCACATCCCCGGAAGCCCCGCAGCCGAAGCAGTAAAAGCGGCTGTCCACTTTCATGCTGGGCGTGCGGTCATTGTGGAATGGACAGCAGACCATGCCGTTTCTCCCCACCCGGATTCCATAGAATGAAGCAGCCTGCCGGGTGGTAACAGACTGTTTCACCGCTTCAAATACATTCAAATGCTCCCTCCATAAAAATACTGGTAGCGGTAAAGCTGCCGGTTATATCATAGCTCCATCTCATGTTTCTTTCTCTGTACTGCCTGTGGCTGCTCCCTCCGGCGCAGTGCGGTATCTACGGCGTTCTGCACCTGCCGTAGCCGTATGACTTCCTCCCGGAGTGGCTTGTGCTGCGGAGACAGTTCGGCATACTCTGTTTTTAACTGTGCGTATTCCTGTTTCCATGCTTTCAGGGCAATGGGTTTTCCGTCCAGTTTTTCTTTCAAAATACGGCGGGCGGCATAAAACAGCCGTAACTCCGCATCGTGGGATGTTTCAAATTTCTCCCTCTGTTTCTTAAACTTGATATTGTTCAATTCCGTATGAACAGGTTTTAGCCGCTGGTAATTCTCGCCCTCCCGTATCAATTCCTGCAATTCCTTTATCCGGGCAGATTTCTTTTTCATGGAGTCGCTTAACGCTTCAAATTCTTCGTTGACAGAGGAAAGACGCTCCTGCAAATCCTCTAATGTGAGCAGCTTGTTTTCCGTCAGATAATTGACGGCTTCGGCAAACTGCTTTAAGTTTCCGGTTCTGGCTTTATTGCTCCATGCCCCTGCGTTGCGCTGGTTGTAATAAGCGATCAACAGGTCGGCAAGGCTCGGTGTCTGCGGTTTGGAAAGTTCTTCTTTTACCTCTGCCATCCAGACAAACAGGGCTTTGATCTTCTTCCTCACATCCTGCATGAGCCGGTTGGTGGCTTTAATCCAGCGGTTCAGTTCCCCTTTCTCGGTGCGGATGCCCTTTGCTTCCATCTGCCGGACATTAGCTCCCTCGTGGACAGTAGGTATCAGGTCAAGCCCCTGCCGCACATAGGAACGGTGGTCGATACGCACATCCAGCCCTTTTTCCTCAAATTTTGTATTAACGGCAGCCGCCCACTGCTCCCGCCAGTGTTCCAGCGTTTCCGGCTCATGCCAGTCTGTTGTATGGACAGCGTTAAACATATAATCGCCGTTTTTATCCCGGATTCGGTTTCCATCTTCATCAAGAAGATATTCCCGACGCTGTTTTTGTCCCCATGTGCCATCCGGGTTCAAAGGGCGCATGGTTGTCATCACATGAAAATGCGGGTTAGGGATGCCGCCGTCCTCTTTCTCCGGGCTGTGAAAAGCAAGGTCGGCAATCATGCCTTTTGTCACAAACTGCTCCTGTACGAACTTCCTCGCCAGCTCCATGTTTTCTTCCAGCGTCAATTCATTCTGCATGGCAATATCAAAGGAATAGGCAAGCTGTGCTTTTGGATGTTTCTCGCAGTTCTCCACAGCATTCCAGAGGGTCGCCCGGTCAAGATATATTTCCGGCGCATGGGGCGGCAGCATGATTTCCGAAGCGATCACGCCGCCCTTTTTGGTGTAGTCGCTGACTTCTCCATAGTAGCTGCTGTAAAGACGCTCCCCGGCTCGATAGGCTGCGCTGGCAATGGCGCTCTGACCGGCGCTGCGCTTGATCTGTGCGATTGAAAAATGATAAAGTGCTATCCTTAGTCACCGCCTTTCTCCTGCCCGGAAATACGGGCGTGGTTCTCTGTGGCAGACCGGATGAAATGCTCCGCCTGCGGCAGATTCAAAATGCTTTCCATGAGGGAATAAAATTCCGCTTCGGATAGCTCCTTTGTCTGTGGTGCAATGCTCTCAATAGCTGCCCCACGGGTAATCAGCCGGTGCGTCCTCTGTTTCCGGGAACCGCTTTCCAGATACGCCTGCCGGTTTTTCAAACGCTGCATTTTCCGTTTTTCCTGTTCCAGCAGGACAGTGGTTTTTTCATATTCCTGCTTCAACTGTTCCAAAGATTTTTCCATGTTCTCACATCCTTTGCTGATAAGATAAAGAAAGACCATCCGCAGACAGTCCGTGTGTCAGTGCTTCTATAAAACCCGATGAAAAGGGAAAACCGCAGAGCGGATTTCTCTTTGCGGCGGGTACACAGGGGATAGCCGCTTTAGCGGCGCAAGGGGGTGTAGCCACCTTGTCGGAGCGAAGCGAACGCAGACCTCGGATTGCTGATTTTATCAGCGGCAGAGGTAAGCTCCGCAGGACGCACGATACATGGTCTTTAGACTATGTATAGAAGTGCGCCCTTAGTTCCTAAGGGATTTTGCCGTTTCCGGCAGTCTTGTCCTTTTTCTTGGAACGCTTGGAAAGATACTTCGGGCAGTCAACCACAACCGCCCGGAAGCTCTGTTTACATTCGTGCTGGCATTTCCGGCACAGTTCGTTGTAAGTGATACGGCTGCGGTCATTTAAGAAGAAAGACCATTCCAGCCGCCGCTTGTTGCTCATTCTTGCCATAACCGGCTCCTTCCTCCGTTTCTATCTGATGTACGCAGATAGGCTGTTTTGGCGTAGCGTTTCGGTATCATTTTTAAGGTTTTTCCCTCTGTATGCCCCTTTGGAAAGTGCGGCGGTATTGCAGTCAGGGGATAATACCTCACGCTTATTTGTCGCTTCCCGGTACGGTTTCAGAGCCTTTTGCCATCCATTCAAAGAAAGCAATTTTGCTGACCTTGATAAGCCTGCCCCTGCGGAACGCCGGAAAGCTGGGGGTGTGTACCAGCTCATAGGCGCTCGCTCTTGAAATTCCCATAATCCGCTGGATGTCCGCCACATCCAGAACCAGAGGTAAATCCTCGTAGCTGTTCAATCTCTTTTTATCGTTCATTCTGTTCCTCCCATAAATCAAATAGGTTAAAATGCTTCCTGTTGCCGTTCTCCCCCAAAGCCGTTTTCCTGCCCCATTCCTGCGGTGTTTCCCTGCATTGGTGCGCCGGATGCGTCACTTCTCCTGCCGGTCATATCCCTTTTGGACGGTCATTCACTTGTCAAGGTACTGTGTGGTACGAAATTACCAACTACAATCATCATAGCGGACCATCATTGACAAAACAATGCTTCTGCGTTACCATGAGTGTAACGGATATAACTAAATTATATAATTACCATAGACAAAGGCAGGGGATAGGGATGGAGAATCAGTTTATACGGCATGAGCCATGTTTTGAGAGGATTTTGTTTGTCCTGACGCTGGACAGGAAGAAAATGAAAGAGCGGATTTTGATTGGGGAAGAACAGCAGATCCGCTTCCAGCTGAACGGGAGCCAAAACGCCGAGGTGCTTTGTGATATGAAACGCCCGCTGGGGACTTTTTTGATAAACTTTGAGCGTGACACGGACAGAGATTGGAACTTATACGGGCTTTCTCCGCTGCGGCAAGCCCTCCGCTCCAACCGATGGAAACAGCCGGAGCTGGAGCAGACGGCAAGCGAATTTCTCTGGGGAAAATATCTTAGCAATGACCCTCTGAAAATGTATGTGGCGTTCCGTATCTGGAACAGCTATCTGCTTGCCAGAGAACCCCGTGACCGTAACGCTGCCTGTGACCGCTTCATGGATAAAATGAGCAGACTGACCGGGGTATTCCAAAACGAAACCATGAGCTTTGACAGGGAGACAGGAAAACCGAAACATTTTCAAGCTGGCAGCCTTTATTTCAAAGGCGCACCGTCAGAAGATACCCGGCTTGACCTCTGGTTCCCGGACAACCGGCGCACAGAAGAATGTGTGTCTGCCTATGCGTCCCTCTACCCGTTGATTACCTATTATCTGAACAGGCTGAATGACTGGGGGCTTTGTTTCCGGCAGTGCAAGGTCTGCGGGAAATATTTTCTGGCAAAGAGCCAGCGATATGAGCTGTGCAGTGACAAATGCCGAAAAGCACAGGCGCTTCAAAACAAGCGGGAATTTGACGAGAGGGCAAGAGAAAATAACTATGACCTGCTTTATAAAAATGAATGCCAGAACTGGCGCAACAAAATAAACCGGGTAAAAAATACCGCAGGCTTTCCGGCTGACCGTCTGGAAAAAATACAGGCTGCCTTTGCTGACTTTAAGAAAGAAGCCTTACAGAGAAAAAAAGCTGTAAAAACAGGAATGGCCAGCCCGAAAGAATTTGCGGACTGGCTGTATCAGCAGAGTAATGTAATTGTTGAGCTGACCGAGATATGAAAAACTTTCTATCGTCAATTTCGCATTATTGCAATAACAGATTGCTTCTTCCATGAATGGTAATATTATCATCAAACTTTTGGAAGAACTATAAATGTCCGAGGTGCCTTTGATTTCGACAGAAAAACAGGCTGAATTGTTACAAAGCTCGGACATTTCAAAAGAATTTTTTGAAAAATACTAAAGAAGCGGAGCAGCTAAAATCTGCTCCGCTTCGATATGATTGATCTAAGGATGTTTTGCTATTTGATAAAACTCACTCTGTCAACCGCAATCGTTCCACAACTGGAAGGTTAACGTCAGTTTTGTAGACCCATATAGGCACAATAAGGCAGATTAGCAACACCAGTCCAGACACCAGCACCAGTGGGATAAATGGATAGGAGAAAACAGCATAATAGGCCACTTTACTAAAAACCATATATAGCAAGATGAAGATTGCTGTTCCAATGGTGACTGCAAGGGAAAGGGAAACGCCCCAATAATAGAAACCTTCCATAAATAGCATTCGTTTGATTTGTCGCTTTGTCATTCCAATGCTTTCAAGAACAGCTAATTCATAGCGCCGAGTATTTACATTGACAACCATTGTATTGACAAAGTTCATGACACCAACAAGCAGCAGGATCACGGACAACCCTGTTCCTAAAACCTTTGCTGTAATGAGATATTCCTGCATTTCTTCTCGCCGTTCATATCGGGATATAATATCAATGTTAGCTTGTGATGCGGTGATTTGCTTTAATTCTTGCAGTATACTTTCGTCATGTTGACCATCCGTATCAAAGGCCACGCGGAACACTCTATATTGCGGAAAGAGTTCTTTCAAAGCTGTTTGACTAATATACAAATCAGGAGCCGTCCCTCTCTCATTGTCTCCTCCTGCTCGAAACCCTTCATTCAAATAACCGTTCGCTACAATAAAGGAATGCTGTCCGTTCTGCGTCTGGATTGTTATTTCCTGCCCCGGCTGAATAAGGCCTTCTACTGTTTTGGACAGCAGCACAACCTTTCCTTGTTCAAAGGCAGACGTGTCAATAGGCAAGTTTAAGGTTTTATTGATTTCTTCCAAATATGCACTGTCAATTCCAAAAACCCCGCTAAAAAAGTTTTGCTGATAATTTTCTAATTTTGCCGGATCAGAAAAATCAATGCCGTTTACTCCGTCTAATGACGCAAGAAACTCGTGAAATACAGCATCGTCATATACAACATCTGCTGCTACTTGAGGATAAGGTGCATAGGTCAACCTCAAATTCTCAATGCCGTCAAGCTGACCAATCTCTGAAACCATTTCGCTGGAAATTAAATCTTCTCTTTCGTGGATACTATATGTGAGTGCAAAATCGCTTACTCCCCATTGGCTCACATAATTCTCCGGGCTTAAACCATGTAATAGCCCTGTGACGACAAGGAACAAGGAAAGGCCGAAAAAAAGCGATGCAAAAACAAGGGTTGTACTCTTAGCATTACGAAAGACATTGTTCCATGCCATTCTGGACAACTTCATTTTGCTACAATTTCTGGCGCTGCTCTTTGTGCTGGCTGCTGTATATTGGAGTGCTGCTATTGGTGAAACACTTCCGGCAATTTTGGCGGGCTTCATGCTTGCAATCATAACGGTAATGAACGTAAATATGGCCGATCCTATGAAAATAAACGGCGAAAAAGATACTTTTGTTCCCACATCAGAATTTGTTGAATACATCATATTCAGGAAGTAAGGAACAATGCCAAAGGAAACAACCGCACCAAGTAACAGACCAATCGGAATACCAATACAAGAGATTCTGATTGCCTGCTTATAGATAATTCTTTTTATCTGCCTTTGGGTCGTTCCAATCGTTTTAAGACGGCCATAGAATTGCACATCTTTTACGACAGAGACATAAAGAATATTATAAATCAGCAGATAGCCGCTAAAGGATATAAAAACTGCTAAAATTATTACAGCTAAAATAATAGTTCCACCATTTGCCTGTTCTAATGGTGCAATTTCAAATGTTTGCCCTTCTGTAAAGTCAATCTCACGCCGCAATCTTTCACAGTTTTTGTCAGCATTATCATTGCCTTGAAAACGGATCATTGCCGTAACACTATTATCCAGTGATACATTTAAGCTATCCTTAAAAGCGGATGAAACATAAACATAACCACGATTATTTGTGCGCATTGGAATGTAGTCCGTATAGTAGCCCGACAGCAAAAAGGTGTCTGAGACATAATTATAGCTATCGCCAATTTGGTACGACAACACAATCTCCATCCCTATTTGCGGATCAGAAATGCCCATCTGTTCAAGCACCCATGTAGGTAGCATAATTTCGTTTTTACTTGATGGGTAATTTCCTACAACACCTGATATAGTAGGAAGACGGTGGTGTTCCCACTCGGTATCATCTATCCAAACTATACCTAATCTCGCATTTTGCAGTTGCTCTGTATCAACACTGCCTAAACGCTGCTGTATACCTACGTCAAGGACAAGGTTTGATTTTGAAATGTCAACCAACTGATTTTCTGTTACATTTGTGATTCCGACATCAGCGGTAGTTCCCATTAACCGAATTTGTTGCATTTGGTAGGTTTCAAAGTAACTAAAACCAATACTGAATGTCGCAGTTATCATAAATGCAGTTAGCACAAGAGCAATGATTGCAAATAAATTACGCTGCCGTTCATGGTGCAAACTGCGCTTTGCCAGTTTCTTTTCAATGTTACTGGTATCATTTTCAAAAGGCCATGTCATAGTCTGCCACCCCTACTTATTCCACAATTTTGCCGTCCTCAATGCGGACAATCCGATCTGCAAGACGGGCAATATCGTTGTTGTGGGTAATCATCACAACGGTTTGCCGGAACTCCGCACTGGTGCGCTTGATAAGCCCCAGCACCTCAGTGCTGGTCTTGCTGTCAAGATTGCCGGTCGGTTCGTCCGCCAGCACGATAGCCGGTTTGGTAATCAAGGCGCGGGCGATAGCCACACGCTGCTGCTGTCCGCCGGATAGATTGTTCGGCATATTTTTCAGTTTATCTTCCAGCCCCAGTAGGTGAACAATTTCGTCCAAAAACTTCTGATCCACCGTGTCCCCGTCCAACTCCACCGGCAGGACAATGTTCTCATACACATTCAGGATGGGAACAAGGTTATAGTTCTGGAAGATAAAGCCGATGTTGCGGCGGCGAAAGATGGTAAGCTGCTCGTCGTTCTTCTTTGCCAGTTCTTCGCCTCGGACAATCACGGTTCCGCTGGTGGGAGTGTCCAACCCGCCCATCATGTGAAGCAGGGTGGACTTGCCGCTACCAGAGGTTCCCACAACAGCCACAAACTCGCCGTCCTCCACGGAGAAATTTACGCCGTCAAGGGCGCGGGTAATGTTCGGTTCTGTACCGTAATACTTTTTCAGGTCAATCGTCTGTAAAACGCTCATATTCAAAACTCCTTTCAAGGTTTCCTACCTGTTGATGAGTGTATTGTAAAACCCAAATGTCCGCGAAATGTTACAGCGGCTAAAAAAATTCATTGAAAATTGAGGTGAAATGTTACAACGCTCGGACATTTCATTTTATCTCTGCACTTCGGGCCAACTTGACCCGAAGCAGAAAGTTTCTCTCAACGCAAGGGAAGCATAATGGAAAATTCCGAACCCTTGCCCGGCTCCGAAACCACTTTGATATAGCCACCCTGCCGCGTTACGATCTCGCGGGCCAGATACAGGCCAATGCCCACACCCTGCTGTTCGTGTACTTCTTCCTCACGATAGAAGCGCTGGAAGATAGCGGCCTGATTGCTTTCGGAAATGCCCTTGCCAGTGTCGGTCACTTTGATTTCCACATACATTTCCCACAGCACCACAGACACAGCGATTTTCCCGCCTGCCGGGGTGTACTTCACCGCATTGTCCAGCAGGTTAAAGAGGGCTTCCGATGTCCACTTGCTGTCATGGGAAACGGTCAAATCCTCCGGGCAGTCCACGGACACGGCGATTTCCTTTTTCTCCGCTGCATACACGATCCCACTCATGGCCTGTGCCACGGTATCAAAGAGGCGGCCCGGTTTCTTGTCCAACTGGATCACGCCTGTTTCCAGACGGGAGGTTTTCACAAGGGCCTGAAAGAGAAAGTCCAGCTTATCCGTCTGGCTGCGGATTCCCCGGATAAAGTCGGTGCGCTCTGCCTCGGCCATAGGCTTTTCCAGCAGGGTGTCCGTCGCCATTTTCAGATTGCTTACCGGCGTTTTCACCTGATGGGAAATATCCGATACAAGGGTCTGTAACTCCTGCCGTTCCTCGTCCACCCGGCGGCGGTTCTCCTGCATGATCTGGTAAAGCCTTGCCAGCCGGTGTCCGATTCTGGCAAGCTGGGTTTCGCTGTCCTCTGGCCGCTGGGGCGCTTCATTTCCGGCAATCATGTGGTCTAAGGTCTGGCACAGGTCAGCGGTAAACTGTGATAACCGTTTTCCAAACGCCTGCGTCAGTACAAAAATCCCTACAAGGGCGCACAACAGCAGCGCCCCGCCCGTCAGCAGCACCGCCGTCTGTTTTGTCACAAGAAAAAGGGCTATGGTGATCCCGGACATGGAGAGGGCAAACCCTATTGCCACCCGGCCAAACAGCCGCTTTACCGAGAGGTTTTGAAACTTCATTTTGCCTCGCCTCCCGTCCATTGATAGCCCATGCCGTAAACGGTCTTGATGTAGGGCGCGCCGCCGTCGGATTCAATCTTGCTGCGAATCCGGCTGATAGAAGTTGTCAGGGTGTGTTCGTCTACAAACCTTTCGTCTATATCCCACAGCTTTTCCAAAAGCTGCCCACGGGTCAGCACTTGCCGGGGATTTTTGCGGAACAGGTTCAGCATTTTGTACTCCATCGGGGATAGGGTCAGGGGCTTGCCATTTAAGGAAGCCGTCTGTTCCGAGAAGTCCAGAAACAGCCGCCCGTCGTCGTAAATGTCCTTGGCCGGTTTGTGGTGTTCCAGCATGGCGAACATGGCTTTGATTTTCCGCTGCAAGGCCCCGATCACAAAGGGCTTTGTGATGTAGTCCACCGCGCCCACCTCATAGCCCCGTATCTGGTCGCTTTCCTGATCGTTGGCGGTCAGGAAAATCACGATGGTATCCGGGTGCTGGGGCTTTATCAGCTTGCACAGTTCAAAACCGTTCCCGTCCGGCAGGTTGATGTCCAGCAGCACTAAATTAAATTCCCGCTGGCGGATGGCTTCGGCTGCGGTTCTGGCATTTAGGGCAGAAGTCACGCCGTAGCCGTCTGCTGTCAGGTTATAGGCCAACATCTTATTCAAAAAACTGTCGTCCTCGACAATTAAAATCTGCTTCATATCCTCACTTCCTTTGCTTTTTGCAGATAGTATAACAGGCAAATGTCCGTGAAATGTTACAAGGACAAATATATTTATCATTTTACAGCTTTTTTATGTGTACTGCAATTTTATAAAAGAAAGGACAGCAGTATCATCAAATTGCTGTCCTTGCGGTTTATTATAGCTGGTAGTGTATAAGCGTGGGTTCATCATATTTGGTGTGGTATCTTTAACTATGGGAAACTCCGTTTTCCCAATTTGAAACAGTTTGCCTGGTAACATGAAATAATTTGCCAAACTCCTCTTGTGTTAATAGATTGTCTTTACGAATGTTTAATCATTCGCTCCCCTCTATTGTGGTAAAATTAACGTCGAATTTTTTAACAGCGTGGCAATCACAGGGGCATATTTAGATATTCCATAATCTTCAACAATACTGGTTATTCTAGCGCCAGCATCCTTTGATGAAGCACCACATAAGAAAACCCTTTCATCAGCATATATAATCCTTGCTCTGTAAATACATGAGGATTATATCTGCTCTTACTGTTAAGGTTTGCGGTCAAAAAAATCGTCCGCAACTCTTCTCGAAAAAATCATATGATATAGAATTGTAATTTTCTAAAAAAGGCGCATGGATTGGATCCATACGCCTAATTTACACATTGTTATTATTCTTTCCGAATCCTTTCAACAATGCTTTCCCGACTCATCTTTTCAAACTGATACTTTGGTATCACATACGCAATCCCAACCAAAATCGGAATCATAAGCACACATGGCATTATCGTAAGATGCAGCCGGAAGAAAAATGCCGTACCGAGTGTATTTGCTAAAATCTTCTCTGCCCCAAACACAACTAATAATACTGCAATCACAAATGCACCTCCCAAATATAGGAATCCCTCAGCCACCAACATTTTCGATATCTGCTTTTTCGTCATTCCAACAACTTCCAAAAGCGCCAGTTCCTTTTTCCTGCTGATTACAGAGGTTGCTGTTGTATTAAAGAAATTCATAATACCGATAAATGCTAAAATAACGACAAGAAAACCACCGATCATATAATATTTGCTGACAAACTGTTGAAAACTCTCTTTCATGTCCAATACAGAAAACACATTGATCATATCATTTTCTTTCAAAATATTTTCATCAATGTATTCTTTTATCTGCTTGTCCTTGCCCTTCTTTGCATCGATGGCAGCATACATGGCTGATTCATTTTCCGTCTGGGTAATATACTCATCTTCTGGAACTAATACCGTAATATAGATAAAGTCTGCATACGGATAATCCAATGCATATGGCATCAGTGCTTCTCCAATGACTTCGTAATCTTTTTGGTTTCCATTTTTGTACTCCATCTGAAAAACATCCCCAGTCTGATAATAAGAAACCGGATGCTCTGCATATTTATCACCATAATCTACAACCACATAATTTCCGCTTTTAAATGTATCCCAAGAGCATTTTTCCCCTCTCCATTCTAATTTGTCAAACACCGACTCACTGATTCCGAGAAAATGAACACTTACTGTATTGGAAGCCTTTGCATCTTCCCAAACCTGTTCTTCATAATCGGTCCAGTTTTTTTCATATTTATCTGCGAATGCTTCCCATGTTTTCAGAAGTTCCGGCTCCATCTTGTGGGTTTCTTCAGAATAATACACATATCCTGTCTTAGCACTATCGGGACATTCGTCCAAAATCTCTTTGATTTCAGGTGTAATACCGTTGAAATTCGTATTTGACAAACTTCCCGTCATCTGATCCAGTTGAAAATCGGAAGCTAAAAACACTTTTCGGTAAGAATCAAAATCATATCCCTGCACCAACATCACGATACAGTTGACAACCACCATAGAAAGAGCGATAGAAAGCATAACAATCAATCCCTTTTTCCAATTTCGTAACACATTTTGAACTGCCATCCCCCACCAGGTTACAGAAGTATTCTTTTTTATTTTCCTATGTGACTGCTCTCCTTCTGCCAAACGCAGAGCTTCCACAGGCGAAACTCTTTCCACCATTCTACAAGCCTGCAGACTGGAGAGATACACCGTTAAAAGCGTTAAAAGTATCGCTGCAAGGAAAATCAAAGGATTTGCTGATACTACTGTCTGAGCCGTTTTTCCTGCCTGTGCACTAATTTCAGCATCTGCAGTCAAGGACGGAGCCATACAAAGACCTGCAAGATAACCACAAAGCAATCCGATTGGAATGCCAATAGCTGATAATCTCCACGCCTGCATACGTACAATTTTTTTCAATTGTTTTCCTGTTGTTCCCACGTTCTTCAATAATCCGTAGGCTCTAATATCCGTTTTCACGGATATATTAAAAATATTATAAATAATTAAGTAACCAGCCAATATCACAAACAGTACCATTACAATAAGGGAAGTGAATGAAAATGAATCCTCTTCAAAAAGATTATATGCCGGATTGATCTCCAATCCTGTCCCTGCTTTCGTAAATCCTGCTGTCTTAGATATATTTTCTGTTTTCTTTTCCAGATTCCAAAGATTCTTGTACCAGACAGAATACTCCTTTCCCCCATTATAGATACCATTTTCTAATTCTTCCTGCGTAACGGGATAACGATTCTCCTTTGCATAGGCTTCGGATACCCAGACCATCTGACCTAAAACAGCTTTATCCCCCTGCCAGAATCCACATATCTGAAACGTATCTGTCTTATATTGTTTCAGCATAGGATTTACTTCCCAGGTCAGCGTGACTTCTTCCCCAATCTTTGGTGTAACACCCAGAGATTCCAATATCGTGCTGCTAAGTGCTACTTCATTTTCTTTCTCCGGCAGTCTTCCTGTAGTTGGCAGACAATTAAAACTTTCTGCCATATTTTCATCTGCATATCGGACCTCTACGGAAAATCCAAACCGTTCGTCCATTCCAGCTCCCAGAAAAATACCGGAACCATATCGTTCCACATCTTCATCCTGTTCTATTGTTTTTTGCAATCTCTCCGCATCTTCTTCTGACAAATTCTGCGCAATAGCATGGGATGAATCCATAAATTGCTTAATTTCCGTTGCTCTTTTGGAAAGTATCATGGATACACTCCCCACAAAGAGGCTTGTAAATAACAGTGATGTCAACATGATTGCAATAACAGCAATAATATTTCTTGCTCGGTTCATTTTCATAAAACGTTTCGTCAATAATCGTAACGTTTCTTTATTCTCTACTTTTACCATATAATCGCCCTCACTATACCAAACCACTGTCTGAAACAATTTTTCCGTCTTCAATCTGTAAAATCCTGTCAGCCATCTGGGCAATCTCCTCATTGTGAGTAATCATTACAATCGTTTGATGAAAACGCTTACTGGTGACTTTTAAAAGTCCCAATACATCCTGACTCGTTTTTGAGTCCAGATTGCCTGTCGGTTCATCTGCCAGCAAAATAGCAGGTTTTGCTGCTAATGCTCTTGCGATTGCCACTCTTTGCTGCTGACCCCCTGACAGTGCACTTGGAAGATTTTCCAGTTTTGTCCGAATACCCAGTGTATCTATGATTTCATTTACATAACCTTTTTCAATCTTTTTTCCATCCAGTTTTACAGGAAGAACAATATTTTCCCATACATTCAGCATCGGAACCAGATTATACTGTTGAAATACAAATCCAATATTTCTACGCCTAAAAATAGTAAGCTCTTCATCTGTCATATGGCTTAAATTCTGTCCGTCAACAATGACCTGACCGGATGTTGGATTATCCAAACCACCAATGATATGAAGCAATGTAGACTTTCCACTTCCAGAGGTTCCAACAATCGCTACAAACTCCCCCTTTTCCACTTCTAAATTTACACCATCAAGGGCTTTGACTTCTGTTTCTCCCTGTCCATATATTTTTCTTAAATTCACTGCTTTTAATATATTCATGCCATCCTCCCATCAAAAAAGTCTGTATTGATCTTTACAATACAGACTTTATCATAACAATGTCTCCATCTGGTTTCTGAAATGTCACAGTTTTGATACTATTCCTTCTTTGCTATCGGAAGAAACACAGAAAATGTAGAACCCTTTCCTCTCTTTGATGTCACTTTTATATACCCCTTTTGTGCCTGAATGATCTCTCTTGCAAGGAATAAGCCAATTCCTACTCCTGGCTGGTCTGCCACTGACAGACTCCGATAAAATCTTCCAAATATCTTTGGTATTTCTTCTTTTTCTATTCCAATGCCATCATCAATGATATCAATCTTTACAAAAAAAGAATACTGCTCGACTTTTATCTGAACATTTCCCCCACATGCTGTGTATTTAATCGCATTGTCTACAATATTTCCGAGTGCCTCCACGGTCCATTTTGCATCACACATAGCATGTAAATCCGTGTCAAATAGACTCAGGGAAATATCCTTCTCCATTGCTTTTACATTAAACTGCTGCTGTACGGATGCAAACATCTGTGCAATAGCAGTATCCTCCGGATGTACTGCTATAATTCCGCTCTCCATTCGTGATAATTTGACCAGTGATTGTATCAGAAAATCCAATTTCTCCGTCTGCTCCAAAATGGTAGCTATCTCCTCTTGATTTTCATTACTCACTTCAGAGAGTATTTCTCCATAGACTTTCAGATTTGAAATGGGAGTCAGTGTCTGATGCGCAATATCTGAAATAAGTTTTTGTATCACTTCTTTCTGTTCCTGTTGATTTTTTTTTGCCAGAAAACTACTGTCTATATATTGTTTCATGCTGTTTTCAAGAGCAGAATACTTTTCTTCTGATATGTCTGTCCGTTCCAGTTCTCCATCTATTGCACAATCCAGCATTCGCTGCAGCCGGTTCAAAAGCTTTTTTTCTTTCTGATAAAAAAAGCTGTACCAAAAAACTCCGCTCAGGACAAATATAACTACAATCAACATAATTGTTTCTATCATCCATTCACCGCCCATGTATAACCAATTCCATAAACCGTCTTGACATATTCAGGCTTCTGCGTATCATCTTCTAATTTGTCTCTGAGGCGTTTGACTGCAACAGTCAGAGCATGAGCATCCACAAACTCTGTATCCCCCTGCCATACCTCGTCAATCAGATATTCCCGTTTCAATACTTTTCCTCTGTTTTCACACAGCACTCTAAGAAGCTTTTGTTCTGTCTTACTAAGTTCAATAGGTTCTCCATCTTTGAAAAATTCCATTTTATCGAAATAGAACTCAAATCCATCAAGCTCCATAGAATTTTTAGCTGCTGCCTCTTTATTTCTAAGCTGCACAGACACTCTTGCACGCAAAACCATCAAGCTAAACGGTTTCGTAATATAATCATTTGCCCCAGCTTCCAATCCTGTTACAATATCTACTTCCATGTTATTTACTGTAAGCAGAATAATCGGCACCTGACTGTTTTTCCTTATTTCTCTTACAAAATCAATCCCATTCCCATCCGGCAAGTTCACATCTAACAAAACCAATGTGATATCTTCCTTTTTCAAGATCTCTCTAGCCTCCTGCAAAGTTCTGCACTGATAAAAGAAATAAGCATCATTCTTTAAAGCCAGACGGATTCCATCATTTAATTTTTTGTCATCTTCAACAATCAGTAACTTTTCACTCATATTTTCTCTGCTTTCTTTCAAATTACGCTAATTGTATCATTGCCAGTTTTATAAATCAAATCATTAAATCAAAATCTCCGGCAGAATTTATCTTATAAACAGCAAGAGACTGTTGCAAAATACAGTTTAGATTTATCATACATACAAAATGGAAGTTATCTATTTCTCCTCTTCGTTAAGACCTAGTTCATTACATATTACTTGCTATCCCTGATACCTTATTCTTTCTACCAGCGTTTCCTTTTTCAGATTACTGCTTAAAACGCAGGAAAGTACAATCTGCAACAGACCGACCAAAAGAATCATAATAGAAATTGGTACGATTGGAACATGGTAGATATTCATTCCAAATATTCCATTATGTTTTGCATAGGAAAAAAGTGTATAGCCGAGCGGCAGACCAATGATCAAAGCTACGCATATGGTGCCAACCGTAAAAATCAGTCCCTGTAACTGCAGACATAAATTTAATTGTTTATTTGTCATACCCACAGCCTGTAATACACCATATTCCTGCTTTTTTGTCGTAATATTCATGATCATGGTGTTTGCCATATTCATAAAACCGATGAGTCCCACAACCGCCATAAACAGATAACAGCCGAGCTTCATCATACTGCTTGCAAATTCGGCAGATTGTAACTGCGCATGATAAGTATCCATTTTTATATGCGAAGTATTAGAAATCAAAGTATTCAGACTTTGTTCTACAGATGCCATATCTTTTTTATCACAGTCCACCCACAGATATCCATAGGCTGTTCCCCTCGGATTCATGGAACGGTATACACCTTCCGGAATGACAAGATAAGTGTCCGCGCTTACAAAGGATCCCGCAATCTTTCCCTGATAGGTATAGGTTCCACTTCCATTCTCAAAGTCAAATGCAATGGATTCACCCGGAGCATATCCATCTTGTTCCATCCACATCGACCAGCCAAAGAAAATTTCACCATTCTTTACCGCCTGATCATAGTCCATAGAGCCAATATCCCCGTCCTGGCGCATAAAATCAAAATCCTTTTTACTCACAATAGTAGCCGGAAATCTTGTTCCGTTCAGATTTACAGAGACAATCTCTCTCGTCATGACATCTGTCACTCCCGGAATGCTTTTGATTTCTTCAATCATTGAATCATTCAATGGATTATCCGTCAGAATCGTATCCAGATTATTCTCCGGATATCTTTCATCGTACTCAGCAGAATAGTCAAGCTGCAGTTCAAATTGTCCATGATTAACGGAAAGACGTGCTTCATGCTCCGTATCAATATTTCCTACATAATTAGAGATAATCACAAACAATGCGCAGGAAAGCCCCAGTGTGAGGATGGTACCAATGGTTCTTTTTGGATTACCCGTTATATTTGCCATTGCCATAGAAAACACGGTGACATTTTTTCTGCCATTTCGTTTTCCTTTTTTGTGTGTTTCTGCATTTTCTAAATACCGTGTTGCTTCGATAGGTGAAATCCGTGAAACAATTTTCATTGGTTTGCGCAGTGCCAAAGCAACGGTAAGAAATGATACGAAAATACATAGAAGTATAACAGGCAGGGAAAACAGTGGCACCTGCTGATTTTGGACTCCCATAGAGCCCGTTCCGGTTGATACAAGATTTCCCTGTTCTACCAGCCAGTTAAAACCGCATTTTGCAATCAGAAAACCAAGAAGCAATCCAACCGGTATTGAAAAAATTGTCAAAAAAATGCCCTCTCTGAAGATCAGTTGTTTCATCTGCTTTTTTGTCGCTCCCAGAGCCTTGATTTTTCCATACTCCTGTATCTTGTTGACAATACCGACCTGAAAAATATTATAAATGACCACAACAGAGAAAAGTACAATTGCAAGAATCAGAATTCCACATACCGCAATCGTTTCATAACTCGGCTGCAAGACCCATTGCAAATAGAGATCATTGACTATAACGTTTTTTTCTTCGATTCCACAAGATGCTGCAATCTGCTTTATAACCGGTTCAATATTATTCATAGATACATTTTCAGAATCGTTTAACGTAAAATAGATATTATACTGTCTGTCATTCTCTGCGACGTGCTCATCATAAAACTCCTGTGACCCGAAAGCAACATAAGATGCCTCGATGGTATACTCATTCCGGTCATATAGGATTCCGCTGACAACAAACTCTTCCGGCTTATATTCTGACCGCATCCCTGCACGGTAATCCAGTGTAACCGTATCTCCGACCTTTACATCATCATATCCCATTGCACGAAAAAAAGCTCTTCCGGCGGCAATTTCCTGCATTTTTTCCGGATACTTTCCTTCCTTTAACTCATATTCTTTATTATAAGGAAGCATTTTTCTTGCAGTCTCATCCATGCAGACAAACCCGCCTTTTTCATTGCCTTTTATGATGCCTTCTGTACACATAATTCCTATTGCATCTATTTCTGCACGGCGGCTTACTTCCTTTAACTGCGAGGCATCTGCTGCGACAAACAGACCATAATTGCTTCCATATGAGCCTGCCGCCTGACTTTTCTGCAAACGTATCATTCCATTTCCCACAGTACTGATAATCACAAGCAGCATCGTAGTCAGACATATGGACATCATAATCAGTATACTTCTTGTCTTGTTCTTTTTGTCATTGCTATATGCAATCCTGCTTATTGTCTTCATCTGAAATCCACCACCTGTCCGTCCTCAATCACCAGAATACGGTCAGCGACCTGTGCAATTTCGTCATCATGGGTAATCATTACAATTGTCTGTCCATATTTTTTTGCTGTCATCTTAAGCAGGGCGATCACCTCATCACTGGTCTTAGAATCAAGATTGCCTGTCGGCTCATCTGCAAATATAATTTCCGGACGATTCACCAGTGCTCTTGCAATTGCTACTCTCTGCTGCTGTCCTCCGGATAACTGATTTGGCAAATTGTAAATCCTCTTTTCAATCCCCAGAGTTGCAATAATATCATTTACATACGCTTCATCCACTTTTCTTCCATCCAGCCCCAGTGGCAGTACAATATTTTCCCAGACATTAACAGATGAAACCAGATTAAATGCCTGAAAAATAAATCCGATTTTTCTTCTGCGGAAAACAGCAAGGGCATCTTCCTTCATCCTGTATAAATCTTTCCCTGCTAAAGTAACACTGCCTTTTGTCGGGGTGTCTAGCCCTCCAAGCATATGAAGTAATGTACTTTTACCGGAACCTGACTTTCCAACAATTGCGACAAATTCTCCCTGCTCAATCTGAATGTCCACCTGATTGACCGCTTTGACCTGATTCTCACCTGCGCCATAAAACTTACAAAGCTGCTTGGTTTCTAATATCACACTCATGTGTTGCCTCCTTTTCAATTCTGTAAAGCGTACCTTTTCAGCACGCTTTCTTTGCCTGTTTATATATTTGGTCATTTTTCAACCTACATCCAAATTGTATCAGGATAATCTTTCATTTCACTTTCAAAAAACGAGCAGAAATCTTACAGAATTGTAAGATTTCTGCCCACTTAAAATTTAACCAACATATGGTAATTGAATCACAAACGTGCTTCCTTTTTTCTTTTTGCCGGAGGTTACCATGATTGTACCTCCGTGTTTTTCGATAATTTCTCTCGATAGAAAAAGTCCGATTCCTGTACCACTCTTTTCCATGACCTTCCTGGAACTTCCTCTGTAAAATCGTTGAAAAATTTTGTGATACTCATTCTGCGGAATACCAATTCCCTGATCCTCAATTTCCATTCTTACAAGATCGTTTCTTTTTTGTAACCGGATAAATATTTTTGAACCATCCGGGCTGTACTTGATTGCATTATCCAGAACGTTGATCACAGCTTCACCAAGCCACCTTTTATCCTGCATAATCGTGCATGTTTCCAGCTCTTTTTCATAGTCAAAAACGAATTCAATTTCTTTCTCATCCGCTTTTGGATAAGTACAGTTCACAGCAGATATGACAGTATCCATAAGCGGAAGTTTTTTCTTATTAATCTGAATCAGTCCAGTTTCCATCTTGGATATTTCAAGAAGCGACTGCAATAATGTCTCCAGTCCATCCAGAGCACTCCGACAACGGATACGAAACTCCTCCTGTTCTGTGGCACTTAAGTCATTCTGCATCAGCACACTAAAACATGTATCCAAAGCTGCAACCGGTGTCTTTAACTGGTGAGAGATATCAGAAACCATTTCTTTCGTGCTCTCTTTTTCTTCCCTTGCTTCTTCCTTTAGCAACTGAATATGATGTCCGATTGCTTCAAGCTGGTCATTCAATTTTTCCAGTTCTGCTGGATTTTCCGTTTTCAGTAAAGCATCAAATTTATTTTCACGGAATCTGATCAGAATTTCTTCCAACTGGTCTAAAATTTTCTGATGACACGCATCTTCTTTTTTCTTCCAATAAAGTAAAAAAGTCAAAAGAAGCACGCATATCACAGTGCTTACAGCACCGGTCACCATAACCTGATGCCGGAATTGCATATAAAATGCATTCCCTTTATTTCCCCAGTATCCATATTGCTCCAATAATCGCCTTCCCTGTTCGTTGGTTTCAATATCCTTATCCTTAAGCAATTCCGAAACAGCATCCAGCCCGGAAAATTCTTCCTTTGCAGCAATCTCTGTCATAAGATTCATTTTATATTTATAATCTTCATAAAACACATACGTGGTAAAGCAATTTAATATTGCAAACAATACTATGACAGGCAAAACCAAGGAGAGCGCTACTGTGATCTTCTTGCGATATCTCTTTGTCACTGCCTTACCTCCTGATTCCATATATACCCAAGACCTCTGATATTCTTTATATAGACCGGTGCAGCCGGATTGTCTTCGATTTTCTCACGGAGTCTTCTGATATTGACAGCGATTGTATTTTCATCCACAAAATCCCCTTCCAGATCAAACACATTTTCCAATATTTGTGTTTTTGAAAGAATCATTTTCGGATTCTGAAGAAAAAAAGTCAGCATTTTCAACTCCGTTTTTGTCAGACTGATTTCACGACTCTTTATCAGGACTTTCATTTCTCCTGCGATAAATACGATATCTCCCGAAATCATCTTTCCGGCTTCCGTTTTCTCCTGTCTGCGGCGGAAATGTGCTTCTATTTTCAAAAGAAGTACCGAAAGACTAAACGGCTTTGTAATATAATCATCTGCCCCTGCTTCATATCCCATGACCTGATCCATCTCCTGATCTAGTGCTGTAAGACAAATAATGTATGTATTATAATTGCATCTCATCCACCTTACAAATTCCAGTCCATTCCCATCCGGAAGATTCACATCACAAATGGTAACATCCACATTATTATCACTTGCAATTCTTTTCGCTTTTTTCACTGATTCTGCTGAAAAAACCTCATATCCGGATTTTTTCAGTGAGAATGTAATTCCACGATTTAAATTTTCATCATCTTCAACCACGAGTATACCTGGCATAACATATGCACCTCTCTTTATTAACTATTCATCTTAAAATGCTTCAATGCCTCCACAATTGCACTTTCTTTATCTTCTGGGCACTGTGGCTGCCTGCTATCTTCATTTTTAGGTAAATTAGGACTTGGAACAAGTTCCAAGTCTGTCGCGGCAGTCGTCGAATTGCCCTGCAAGCAGTCCATTCTCCTCGTTACAACGCGCAAATTCTTTCCAACTTCAATTCCGCATTTTTTCTTTACCTGTGAAATATACAGATTGGAGACCTTCATGCCAGCATTATGTTCAGCCACATACTTCTTTATCTCATCATATGTTGACTTAGTCTCTGCAGATGTTACATCCACATCATCAAGTTCAATCGTGACATTAATATAATCATCTGGTTTTTTGTTGGGACAAAAGAACAACCGTCTCAACGGTACTTTCGTTGTCCCAACAAAGTTCCTGTATTTCCCTGTCTCCAAAATACACCGGAAAACGGAACTTTATGTGCTTCAGGAATCTGCCATCTGGCTGCTCCTGCTCGTAAATGTCCACCTGTTCTACAAAGCTATTAAGAAATTCTTTTTTCTCCAGGTCGGTGAACTTATCATATAGTTTATCAAAATATAAAAGAAATTGATAGACGTTTTCTTCTGATATTTTCTGTTGCCGGATATTCAGCAGGCGATTCTTAACTTCTTCTATACTATTCTCCACGCCTTCAATTTCATCATATAGACGATATAAGCGTGTCTCCATATCCTGATATTTCTTTTCATAAAATTTATCCATGATATCCAGACTATCCATCTGCTGTCCAAGTCTTGCTTTTGCTCCGGTCAGTTGCCTGTGCTGTTTTTCCAGTCTTTCAATCTCTTTTTCTATTTCTTCTGTATCTATTCTTGAACCGATTTTATTCAGAATTGCTTCTTCAAATTTCGGATTCTTCACCAGCTTCCGAATAACTTCTTCCACTGCATTGTTAATCTTCTCCTCGCTCCATTGTTTACGATATCCACATTTATGACCATCTACCAGGCGACGATGTTTGCAGGCATAATAGAAATAATCCTTATATAAGGTTCCGTCTTTCTTTTTCTTTCGGTTCACGTTTCCATACATACCACTTCCACATAATGGGCATCTCAATATTCCGGATAAAATATGCTCATGATCGAAACTATGTGTCTTTTCATATTTCACACCTGTTTTTTCCCGTTTTTGATGTGCCAGCTCCCAGTCTGTTTCTGAAACAATCCCTTCATGGATACCATCGTGCAGCATATAATTTTCCTGCTTTACAATGCGGTATTCATTTCTTGTACCAGAAACTTTCTCGTTTTTCCTTCGTCCATAAGCCAGCTTTCCACAGTATACCGGATTATCCAGAACGCCCTTTATAAATGAAGCGGCAAATGCGTCCAGTGTATTATTCTGTCGTTTTTTCTTTTTGTATCCATGCTGGTTCAGCCATGCAGCAATCGCAGAGATTCCCATATTGGTATGAATAAATTTGTCATAGATCAGACGAATAATCTCTGCTTCGTCCTCTGCAATCTGCAATTCTCCATTTACTAATTCATAACCATACGGAGCAAATCCACCATTCCATTTTCCTTCCCTGGCTTTCTGCTTACGTCCTTCCATTGTCTGAACAAGGATATTCTCTCGTTCAATCTCTGCCACCGCAGACAGAACAGAAATCATCAGCTTTCCACTATCTTTTGAGCTGTCAATTCCATCTTCTACACAAATCAGATTCACTCCAAAATCCTGCATCCTCTGCAAAGAATTTAATACATCTGCCGCATTACGACCGAATCTGGAAAGCTTGAACACCAATACAAACTGTACCTCATCTGTTCCATTCTCAATATTATCCAACATTCTCTGAAATTCCGGTCTGCCCTCTACGCTCTTTCCAGACTTACCTTCATCGGAATACTCATTTACAATTTCCATATTCTGAAATTCCGCATATCTCTTGAGTTTTTCTTTCTGAGCATCCAGACTGTAGCCATCTACCTGCATGGTTGTGGATACTCTGGTATATATATCGCATTTAATCTTTTTATTCTTCATAATCTTCCTCGCAGTATAACTCTGTTTTATTGTCCCAACCTTATTTTAGTACTTGTTCCAACTATTTTCAATACTTATTTTCCGTATTGACGCATTTCTTCGCCAATCGTATAATTAAGTTAGATACAGAGCATTTCTGTTATCAAAATATTGCCCGCCCACCATTGGCGACTTATAAATGATTGGCTCGAAAATATTGTTCGCTTACCGGAAGCGTCTAATAAATGTCCGGCTTGAAAATTATTTAGAAATAATTTCTGTTTTTGATATTGTGTTTTTATCACACATTGCATATACTATAAATACACAAAAAAGCCAAAAAAGAGGAGGTGTTAGTATGGCTACTTCAAGTATTACTCATAATTTTGTCGTATCCAATCCAAATAGCGTAAAGCGTTTTGTCGCAGCAATTGACGAAGCCGACCGTGACCGCACACCAAAGCAGACACTTCCCGGACGTCAGTTAACGAACCCACAGGAAATCTTAGCTTTAATGTCAAAAAGGAAGAAAAAACATGTCTGATAAATATTTTACCGTTAATATTCGGGCATATTTGGATAAAGACGAACCGACATATATCGGAGAGGAAAGTCTTTACGACTTACTCTCCGATTTTTCTTGTCCCAAAAATCCCGATGTGGAATACTTTTTATTACATAATGCGATTGAGTTTACCAAAAAAGATCAATCTATCACTTATCTGGTATTTGATGCTGAAGATGCTTCACTGGTTGGTTATTTTTCACTTACAATAAAACCAATCTCTGTCCGTGCTTCAAATATCAGCAAGACAATGGCAAAAAAACTGTCCCGTGTCAGTATTTTGGATGAAGAAACACAATCTTATACTACCGCAGCTTACCTGATCGCCCAGTTGGGAAAGAACTATTCTCTTCCAAAGGAAAAACGAATTCCTGGAAATATTCTACTGGGATTTGCACTGGAAACCATATCCAGTCTCAAATATTCCGTAGGTGGCGTTATGGAGTTTCTTGAATGCGAAGATAATGAATTTCTTCTGAGCTTTTATACGCAGAATCATTTCAAGCCATTTGATACGCGTATTACCGCTTCTCAGAATAATGAGCCACACACTCTGCATCAGCTTTTAAAATTTATTTGATTTAAAAATGCATGAAAAAAGCGACAGTCTGATTTACATTTTGTATTTCAGGAAACTGCCGCTTCTTTTTCTTCCTTATTCTGTTTTTCTTCCTCCAACTCCCGGAGGACTTCAGCGCCGTACTTATCAATCATCCGTACCAGAAAATCAATGCACCGCTCAAATTCAATATTCTGTTGCATAAGCTCCTCCCGTTATTGTTTTGATCTGAGCTTATTTTACAGAACCTGCCGGAAAACCACATTGAATAGAAATTGATTGTAAATTGACACAATCAATTTAAAAATATCCGCATTTTCTTGAATCGAATATATGTTCGTGTTATGATAGATATACTTAATCTTAACTACGAAAGGGGAATTTCTATTGAATCGATGCGATTTTTCTTCTATTAGCACTTGCTTAAAAAATCATATCAGCGAAAGTAATCAAATGAGTCAGCCTGATTTTTTATACGAATTATTTGAAGATTTTATGGATGATCCGGCAAATCAGGATTTTTCTATGGATAATGGTCTGGTTTGTCGTTGGCTGACCGGTCAAGCAAAGATCAGTCCCAAAATATCTGCCTACTATTCCAAACCCAGTAATCAGAAAAAACTGGCAGAAACCATTCACCAGAATCTGCTTCCATTGATGTCTGACTGCAATATGGCTATGCAGGATATATACACATTATTTATACAAGATGACACCATCTCCGATGCCAAAAAGAAAAATCTGGCTTCTCTGTACAAACCAGCCAGCTCACGTCTGCTTTTTCTTGCAAAGCTGATTTCTTTTGGCATGGAGCGACAATTTATCAAACGTGATACTAAAAATCAAAAATTAATTGCCGGAGGTGCCCTGTCACCCATTGTGCTGGATTATATTATGGACAGTGAGGTTCCGAAACCATGCCGTCATTTTATCGGAAGAGATAAAGAACTAGAAGAATTATATACCATGCTTGAGGAAAACCGTCATGTTTTTCTTTGCGGAATTGCCGGTATTGGTAAAAGCGAACTTGCCAAAGCCTACGCAAAACATTACAAAAAGCATTACACTAACATTCTATATGTAGAATATACAGGTGATCTTCATCAGGACATTACTGACATGGATTTTATTGATGATCCACCAGAAATCAGCGAACAGGAACGGTTTCAAAGACATAACCGTTTTCTGCGTTCCCTGAAATCCGATACTCTGCTTATCATAGATAATTTTAATGTCACAGCTACACAGGACAGTTTTCTGTCAGTAGTATTAAAATACCGCTGTCAGATTTTATTTACGACCAGAAGTAATCTGAATGAATACTGTACTTTTCAATTAAAAGAAATAAAGGATATAAACATTCTTTTCCAACTGACATCTGCATTTTATTCAGAAGCAGACAAGTATCGTTCGACCGTCGAAAAAATCATAGAGACCGTACACTATCATACTTTTGCTGTAGAACTGGCTGCAAAACTTTTGGAAAATGGAATTTCAACTCCAGGTCAGTTATTAGCAAAACTTCAGGAAGAAAGAGCATCTCTCGATAATGAAGATAAAATTAAGATAATCAAGGATGGTCAAAGCAGTAAAGCCACTTATTATAGTCATATCCATACTCTATTTTCACTATATGCTTTATCCCGAAAACAGCAGGATATCATGTGCAATTTGTGTTTTCTTCCTTACACTGGTATTTCTGCCCGCATATTCGCCAAATGGCTGGAACTGCCTACCTTAAATGAAATTAACGACTTGATTGAAACTGGTTTTGTGCAGACAACTACACGTCACACAATCTCCCTGCATCCTATGATTAAGGAAATTGCCCTTTCAGAGACAAAACCATCTGTAAGTAGCTGTCACATATTACTGGATTCTTTACAGAAAATATGTTTAATGCATGGAATGGAAGTAGCTTATTACAAAAAGCTATTTCAAACAATCGGAAATATCATAGAATTGATTGAAAAGGATGATATACCAAAGTATCTGCTTTTTCTGGAAAATGCATTTCCATACATGGATAACTATAACTACCACAAAGGTATGAATGGAATCATTCAGGAACTAACGGGGCTGTTAAAGAAAAAAAACATTGGAACCGACTCTGACCGGGCATTGTTACTGGATTTTCAGGCTACTCTTGAAATCAAGCCAGAAAAAGCAATAAAACTGGAAAAGGATGCACTTGCCCAGATAGAAAATATCACTGCTGACAATGCTCGCCTTGTTTCCAACCTTCATGCCAATCTCGGTGGACTTTACCGCATGAACGGTCATCCCGATCTTGCAAGAGAACACATGGAAAAAAGTATCTCACTGCTTGACCAATTTAACCTGCTTCATATAAATGACAGCATACCTCAGATTGCCAATTATGCAATGTTCCTGACAGAACAGCAGGAACCCGAAAGAGGCATCTCTGAATTGCAAAAATTATCCGGCATCATCAAGGAATACCATTCCGATGACTGTCTGGATTATGCCAAAGTACAGGAAACCCTTGGAACCATTTATCTGATGACTGCCAATCTTCCGCAAGCCAAAACACATTTTAAAAGAGCTTTCAAAATATATGAAAAGATCTGGGCTGATGAACCAGAAATGATTGAAGCAAAATATCAGGAAATTCAGGAGTTATATCCACAGATTGGATTTTGCATTGGAAAAAATCTATCCGGTCTTTTAACAAAATAAGTACAATTTACGGCGGGCAACTTGCCCGCCGTTATATTCAACTATTCGTCAAATAAATATATGCATCTTCCAAAGTGATATCATTATCCAGGACACAATTCTCATTTGGCTTTCCTTTGCTTAATACTTTCATATGAATTCCATTTTCTACATACTGCTTAGATGAAATAGAATAATTGGCTTCTAACAAACGGGCTTCTTCTGCGTTTTGTACCGTACAATTCCAAACACAGCCCTTTGCATTTTCCAGCAACCCACTCACGCTTCCAGAATATAAAAAACTTCCCTTTTTCATAATGGCAAGCTGTGTACAGGTTGCTGCTAAATCTTCTACTACATGAGTGGAAAACAGCACAGTTCTATCCTTTGAAAAATCAACCAAAAGATTGCGGATCCTGATTCTTTCTTCCGGATCTAACCCGGTGGTAGGTTCATCAATAATCAAAAAATCCGGATTATTAAGAAGTGCCTGTATGAGTCCGACACGTCTCTTCATACCACCAGATAATTGCCGCATTTTTTTATTCTGATGCTCTGTAAGAGAAGTCTTTTCCAGATAATAGGTAATTCTTTGTTCGAGGTCATTTCTGGCTACTCCTGACAGTCCCCCCATATATACAAGACATTCTTTCACCGTAAGATTCGGATATAAGTCGATTTCCTGTGGAAGATAACCAATCTTTTTCTGTATTTTCTCATAATTTCCCTCGTTATACAGAATTCCATCAAGGGAAACCATTCCTTCCGTTTGTTTTAAAACAGTTGTAAGAACCCTCATCAAAGTGGTTTTTCCGGCACCATTCTCACCCAAAAGTCCGTAAATTCCCTTAGGTATTTCAAGAGATGCCTTATTTACTGCAACTACACCATTTTTAAATCTAACTGTTAAATCATTTATTCTAATACTCATAATCTATCCTCTTTTCTTTAAAGTCATTGGTAATACTGCAAATAAAAACAGCCCCGCTATAAAAGACACAAGCGTTCCATAAATCCAACTCTCGGACATTAATTGAGTAGGTTCACAAAAGCTGAAAGAAAACAATCCCAGATTTCCGAAAAATGAACTTCCCGCTTTTGATATAAGTCCAATGACAATTCCAAATAAACATCCAATACCTGCCCACATATTTCGAAGCAATGTACACAAAATCACAGAGCATATACTCCAAAGCCAGATAGTTCCAAACATTGCAATGAAATATAAAAGAAATATCTGAATACCCGAAATGCCTTCGTTTACACTGCCCGGTTTTTGCCAGAAAAACAAAACATATCCAACACAGGAAAGTATTAATAAATATAATATTTGAACGCCCACTCTCTGCGATATTACTTTTAACTGCTTTTTTTGATCATACAAATGAAATACATCGGCACGCTTACTTTTTACTTCCATCAAATATGTGTCACTACAAAAAATAATTGTTAAAAATGCTATTGGCGACTGAATCGCTGAACCGATTTCTTCATAGTATATAATCGGATGAATAGCACACAATATCAGTATAAATGCACATGAATAAAAAATCTTATATAACGACAGGCAGTTTTTTAGTTCCGTTTTCAATGAACCCTCCTCCTTTTCCAGATTGTAACAGAAATACATACTAATATAACTGATGAAATTACAAGAATAATCTGATTTATGTTTGACATTTTGGCTACATGTGTTTCAAAAAATCTGCCAGGGAATCGCACCATAATAGAGAACGGTCTCATATAATAAATATCATTCTTCATGGTCAGCATATTTGAATATATAATGTGTAAAAACAAGATTGGTGCTGCCGGAAGCGGATTTTTAAATATTAATGCTGTAATTGTATAGACACAACATATCATCAAAAGATTCGGAACAATATAGATCAGAGAATTCACGCAAAAATCAATTGGTGTTACTGGAAAGCCCGATTCTAAAGACGTTTTCAAACACAGCATAAAGAATATAACATTCAAAATCACTAATACTCCCAGCATACTAATGAATCCGCTTATTACTTTCCCACATATATATTGGATTGCCGTAACAGGCTTTGTATGTAATAATTCATAGGTACTTTTTCGTGTATCCTGAATAAATAAAAATGATAGCAAGACTGTTGCAAAAAAGGCCATATGCAATCCTGCAAAATCCGTAAATTTTTTGGCAAAGTACCAGGAAAAAGAATGTTCGGATAATTTCCGCTCGATATAATGATTGATTTCTTCTGCTGTCCCCTTATGAATTTCAAGGTCCTCATAAGCATATATTGCATTATAATAGCCATATTGGGATTCCAAAAACTCAGAAGCAGTCTTTACATCCATATTCTGAATTTCTTTCATTACATGATCTGCTTCCTGCCTGCTAAATCCAAAACCATTTTTGGAGGTGTCCATTAACGTCCCTTTGATCGTATCTTCCCACTCCCTTCTTCTTTCTTTATCATCAGATGTGGGAATGTACCCATCCATGACATCAGCATCTTCCAATGCTACGTCATTTTGTGTGATCTGTTCATTCTGTTTGATATAATGAATTTGCAAATACGATGACAGACATTGATACATACTGGCAACTATAATAATCAAGCCAATCCACAAAACAGGGTTCTTTAAATAATCAAGTATACTTCTTTTTATGATTGTTTTCATTGTATCTCTTCCTTTCTTTATTTCTTTAACAACATCATACAAATCAATTCTCAATAAATTCACAACAAAAAAGACTAAAACCACTTTATTTGTGATTTCAGCCTTATAAAGTATTTTTATTCAGCTTTGAAAAGAGCTTCTACATGAGCACCGCCTTGTCTGGCATTATATATTTTCAAATTTCCTCCATGCTTTTCACAGAAAATACGAGAAATATACATACCAAGGCCAAAATGCTTTAAATCATCTTGTGGATTCTTATGATAAAATGGCTCTGTTACTTTTTCCTCAGTATCCACAAATCCTATTCCATCATCTTCAACAGAAATTATAAGAAAACCATCCTTTTTCTTTATCTGCAAAGCAATACTTTTTTGTGCATATCGAACCGCATTTTCCAGTAAGTTGTCTGTCACTTCCATGACAAGTTCCTCATCCACTTTCACAATGTTTTGTTCCTGCACTCTTTTTACCTTACATAATTTACTTTCCTTCTTGGACAGCATGGCAGCTTCTGCCTCAATCTTTTTTGCCAGTTCCGATAACTCTATCTCTGAGCATTGCAGTTCCCTCTGTTCTAAATGGGACATTTTTCTCATGTTTTCCGTGAAATGCTCTATACGGTCAATCTGATACATGCCTGTTTGTAAGATATCAATAACATCCTCTGTTTTTATACTCTCGGCAGAAACAAACTCTAAGAGCATTTCCTGATACCCACGCAATATGGAAAGTGGAGAACGTATATCATGTGCAATTGCATTCCGCAAAGCCTTCTCGTCATCAATCATTCGCCACATCTTTCTGTTGTTATCTGCTAAATCACTTCGCATCATTTCAAATTCTTTACACAAAGTTCCCATCTCATCTTTATTTTCATAGGACACATGAAAATCCAGTTCATTATCTGCAATCATTTGTGAGGCATCTTTTAGTTCCTGTAGAGGTGTCTTTAACTTATTTTTATAAAAAAAGAATACCGCAACAACACTCCCAACAATCGAAAAAATCAGTACCGAATATGTTTCCATAAAGTCACACATTTCCGAAAGATGATAGTCCAAACGATTCATCTGCGATTGATTAGGTCTTGATATCTCAATCTCGTATTTCTTTCCATATTGCTGAAACACGTCCGTATAATCTGCATAATCAATATATTTTTCCCATATTTTATTCTGCATATTTCCTGCAAAATGAACTGTAAATCCAGATAACAGAAATGCTGCCGTTAAGCTGATCACAAAATAAAGCAGAATTGTTTTTTTCAGTGACAAGTTTCTTATTTTTTCCATCGGTATCCAATCCCCCATACAGTTTCTATGTATTCTTTTTCTGAATAATCCGCTATTTTTTTCCTTATACGCCGTACTAATTCCGTTATCGTTCTACTGTCCCCTTCCGCATCATATCCACAGACTTGTGCATATATACGTTCTTTATCAAACACCTGCCCTGGATGCATGGATAAGAATTCAATAATCTGATATTCAATTTTTGTGAACTCCATCCTGTGTCCGGCTATAGCTACTATTTTTTCAGAATAATCAATCAGCATTTCATCCATGAAACGGTATTCCGTTTTTTGTTGATGCCTTTCTTCTCTCTTTATGTTTGTGACAATCCTTGCTTCCAACTCCCGAAGACTAAATGGTTTCGTAATATAGTCATCCCCACCCGAAAGCAACCCGTTAATTTTATCATCTTCATCAACTCTTGCTGTTAGAAACAAAATCGGGCATAACACTTTACTGCGTATCAGACGACATACTTCAATCCCATCCATGCGTGGCATATTGATATCCAACAAAATAATATCCGGTTTCATTTTTATTTTATTTAATGCTTCCATTCCGTCTGTAGCCGTAATGGTTTCATATTGTTTCATATTAAAATAACTACAAAGCATTTTCACCAATTCTTTATCATCATCGACAACTAAAATCTTGTATTTCATCCAAACCACCTCCAGTATCCATATTATACGATAAAAAACAATGAAATCACAACAAGAGTACATGAAGAATGTACGCACAATATATCTTTTTTCTCAATTCCAGCTCAATTTCCACTCAATGTCTTTTACCTCCGATTTTCGTATGCTTATCTCACAGCAAAGCAGTACCACACCGGTATGACCTGCTGAATCAATCAATACGAAAACGGAGGTATTTTTTATGCGAGAACTCAAAAACACAAAAATCATCGCTGTAGATCATGGCTATGGCAATATGAAAACAGCAAACACCGTCACACCAACCGGAATCAAAGCCTATGAAACCGAACCAATCTTCACCGGGAATATTCTGGAATATAACGGCATTTACTACCGGATTGGCGAAGGACACAAAGAATTTATCCCGGATAAAGCTATGGACGAAGAATATTATCTTCTGACGCTAATGGCTATTGCAAGGGAACTGAATGTCTTTTCCATCCGTGAAGCAGATGTTCATCTGGCTGCCGGACTTCCTCTGACATGGATCAGAAATCAAAGAGAAGCTTTTCGTTCCTATCTGCTCCAGAATCCAGAAGTCCATTACCGTTTCAACGGCAAAGAATATCATCTCCACTTTGCGGGATGTAGCCTTTACCCACAGGGATATCCGGCTATTGTAAACCACCTTGGAAATTTCAAGGGAACTAATCTCCTTGCAGATATCGGAAACGGAACCATGAACATTCTGTATATTAACAATAAGAAAGCTCAGGAGAGCCGATGCTGGACAGAAAAACTTGGTGTAAACCAGTGCATGATTGCCGCAAAGAACGCTGTTCTGGACAAATTCGGAGTGAAAATTGAAGAATCCACAGTAGAACAGATTCTGCGGTTTGGAACAGCTGACATTTCAGCACCATATCTGGATTGTATCAGTTCTATTGCCAGACAGTATGTGGCAGAACTTTTTTCCACGCTCCGCAAATATGAATATAATCCTGACCTGATGCGCCTGTATGTGGTTGGCGGCGGTGGATGCCTGATCCGTAACTTCGGAACGTATGACAAATCACGAGTCACAATCATTGATGACATCTGCGCCACTGCCAAAGGTTACGAATCTCTGGCTTATATGAGCCTGAAAAGGAGGGGATAAACCATGCAGAACAATATCCGCAACACAAACCTGCGCTTTAATCTGGACAAAGAACAACAGCGGAGAGCCTGGGAATATTTACAGACGATGGACAGGCAGGATTTTAAATCTTACAGTCAGGTAATCTCTCTTGCACTGGTAGATTATTTTGACCGCTACTACCGCACACAGGCTGATCCTTATCTGGAAACAAGAGAACGGGAAGAACTTTTTGTGAAACAGATTGTAGATGCAGTGGAAAACAGTCTGAAACAGGAATTGCCACTTTTTCTTTCCGGACTGACTGTAGGCATGGCGCAAAGGGAGCCCCAAATCAGGGCGTCCTTTCCAACACCTGAAAATTCACAGCCGGATAATGATGTAGACTGGGATTTTCTTGGAGAATAACTGATTGGAGGTGAACACATGACGGACTTTCTGACAGCAGACACCAACCTGCCATCTTATATGATGTTTCCCCGTTTCCTTCTGGACATGGAAATAAACGAAACTGCCAAAATGCTTTATATTATCCTGCTCGACCGGGCAAGGCTTTCCCAGAAACATGAGGGCTGGTCAGATATCGATGGTCATGTGTTCATTTACTTTACAATTGAAGCACTGGCAGAAGTTCTCCACAAAAGCCAGATGACGATTAAAACTGCTCTGGCAGTACTGGAAAAACAGGAGCTTATCTTCCGAAAACGGCAGGGACCCGGACAGCCCAATCGAATTTATGTAAAACTCCCAAAAGAAACCATCCACTATACAGACAGATTTCTTTCCCTAAGACAGACAGAAAACTGTCCTATTGACAGACAGGATTCTTTCCCTGATACAGACAGAAAACTGTCTGGTAATAAGAAAGAGATAAAAAAGAACAATTTAGCAATAAGAGGGAGTAAGGAGCCACTCTCACCCTATGGAAAATTTCAAAATGTTTTTCTGTCAGAAAAAGAGCTTGAAGATATCCGGCAGACAATCCCTGACTGGAAGGATTATATTGAACGCTTATCCGGTTATATGGCTTCTACCGGAAAACAATATCAGAACCATGCAGCTACCATCATCAGTTGGGCAAGACAGGATCATCCTGCTTCCCGGCAAAGAAATTACGAAAGTGAGGAATACGAAACACTATGACAAGATTTACAGGAAAAGCAACCGCTATAACACCAAACAGAGAGCTTCAGCCTGATGAATATTTTAACGAAACAGACCACCTGATCTACTGTTCCAAATGCAATACGCCAAGACAATGCCGGCATGAATTACAGGGAAAGGTGCTTATTCCTTCCATTCGCTGTAAATGCCAGCAGGAAATCTTTGAGCAGGAAGAAACCCAGAGAAAACTTCATGAAAAACAAATGGAAATAGAGCATCTTAAAACCAGCGGCTTACAGGACAAAGCACTCTATGACTACACTTTTTCCAAGGATAACGGCATCAATCCGGAAATAAAACTGGCACACAATTATGTAAGCAACTGGGAAGAGATGAAAGCAAACGCCTCCGGACTTCTCATCTGGGGTGATGTCGGTACTGGAAAATCTTTTTTTGCAGGCTGCATTGCCAATGCCCTGCTGGAAAAAGGCGTTCCTGTACTGATGACCAACTTTTCCCAGATTCTGAATACCCTTACCGGAATGCATTTTGAAGACAGAAACCAGTTCATCAACAGCTTAAACCGCTACAGTCTTCTGATTATTGATGATCTCGGAATTGAGCGAAACTCTGACTTTGCACTGGAACAGGTATTCAATGTGATCGACAGTCGTTACCGCAGTAAAAAGCCCCTGATCATAACGACCAATCTCACTTTATCAGAGCTGAATAATGCCGCTGATATCGCACACAAACGAATTTATGACCGTATTCTGGAGAGATGTATTCCTGTCCGTATCAATAACCGGAATATCCGTCAGGACAATGCAACAGATAATTTAAAACGGGCGAAAAAAATCCTGTTGAACAATCATGCTCCGAACCAGAATTGACTCAAAGAAGTATAACGCAATGATTATTTTTCACTGACAGTGGTACTACTATCTTTCCTTATTTTTCACCAAGAACATGCCACTGTCAGTTATCTAAAACCATAGTACCAAACCAAAAGATTTTAAAACCAAAACTGCCCGGATACGGGCATAAAAAGGAGGTGCCAGGTATGGCAGATAAAAGAATCATGACACCGGAAGAAAAAGCACTTTTACAGGCAAGACACCGCCAGGAAGAAGCCGAAGCAAGAAATCGCAAAAAAGAACGTGATGCCAGAACACACCGATTAGTCCAGGAAGGAGCCATTCTGGAAAGTATTGTTCCCCATATTAAAGAAATGGATTTAGATTCCCTGAAACGGGAGCTGATGATCCGACTACGGGGAATGTAAACGCACAAGTTCTACTCCCGAAGGGCGCACTTACTCACCACCTGATAAATCAGGCAGTGGTATCCCCTTCGGGGCTCGTGCGCTCTGCCGAGGGCTTTATCCGCTGTTGCAGGCAACATCGAAAGGAGGTGCCAGATATGGCAATTTATCATATGCAAGCCAAAGTCGTCAGCCGTGGTTCCGGTCGGTCTGCCGTTGCTGCTTCTGCTTATATGAGCTGTAGCCGCATGTACAATGATTATGACGGCATCCAGCATGACTATACCAGAAAGCAGGGGCTGATCTATCAGGAGGTGATGCTTCCTCCAATGGCTCCATTGGAATGGAATGACCGGGAACAACTCTGGAATGCTGTGGAAGAAACCGAAAAGACCAAAGACAGCCGACTTGCAAGAGAATTTGTTGTCGCACTCCCCGTTGAGTTGGATAAAGACAGCAATATTTCTCTTCTTCAAGATTTTATTAAAAAGAATTTTGTAGATATGGGGATGTGTGCTGATTTTGCCATTCACGATACAGATGGTCACAATCCCCATGCACACATTCTTCTTACTGTCCGACCATTAAATGAAAATGGAACATGGCAGTATAAAACAGAAAAAGAATATCTCTGTATCAAAGATGGGGAAGAAAAAGGGGTTACTGCTTCTGAATTTAAAACTGCTCAGAAACAGGGATGGGAAAAGCAATATCGCTATAAAGTTGGAAAAAAGAAAGAATATCTGACTTCCTCTGTTGCACAGGAAAAAGGATATGAACGGATTGATAAACACCCCAAGAGCAGCCGATATGGCAGACAGAATCCTATTTCCCAACAATGGAACAGTGATGAACAACTTTGTATCTGGCGGGCAAACTGGGCAGATGCCGTAAATAAAATGCTTGCACGTAATCAGATAAATGCTACCATTGATCACCGCAGCTTTGCAGATCAGGGAATCACCGAACAGCCAACCATCCATGAAGGCTACATTGCCCAGAATATGGAAAAGAAAGGCATGATAGCAGACCGCTGTGAAATCAACCGTCAGATTCGTGCGGATAACAAAATGCTCCGAGAATTAAAAGCAAAGGTAGCAAAACTGGCTGAAGCTGTAGAAAAGTCTATTCCAATAATAGCTGAAACGTTAGAAGCGATCCGCAATCATATGATTTTTACACAGTATCATTTGCTCCACAATGAGATGCAAAAAGAAGTGATCCATGACTGGATGAATCATTTTAATCCAATACTGAATAAATACAACACCGTTAAAAAGAAACTCAAAGCTAAAGTTACAGAACGGAAAGAGCTGAATGTAAAAAAAGAGAAAACCAGTATTTTGAATCCCATTCAGCATATAAAATTGAATCAGCAACTTACCACTGTTACCGAAGAAATTGAAGAACTGAAATCAAGGAAAGAGCAGCTAATCTTCCAGGCACAATGCTCTACCGATAAAGCTATGACAAATCTATCCAAGAAATATGACCAGATGAATAACAATCTTGATATCCTGGATTCTCAGGACATCTCGCTCCAAAAACAGCTTGAAAAAGACGCCGCCGCTTTCCGGGAAGAAAAATTTCGTCCTGAACCAGAACAATATACCGAGTTACTGGATACCAGAATCCAGATACGTCCTGATTTCCGGGATAAGCTGATTGAACAGTTCAAGGGGACTTTCGGTAAATATTATGACTATCACCGTCGTGATATTGCAGCCGATGAGGTGGATTATCTCAATGTGGAGGATCCTGATGTTTTCTCCCATCGTGCATGGGAACTTAAATATCAGCGAGAACAGGAAATGCGGCGAAATCAGCCTGCAAGAGCTAAGAAAAAGTCCTATGATATGGAATTGTAATCATCTTCGAGTAGATAACATGCTCTTACAAATCTCTTGTTCAAAAATAAACTCCTTTCAAAAAGGCGTATGGAAATCAAAACTTCCATACGCCTTTTTATATTCTGCTCTTCAAATTGTCTAAAAGTTGACTAAAAATATATCACCGTTCATATGATACAATAATTTCTTTGCTATCTGCTGTTTTATAATCAATTGTTCCCAAATTACCAATCAAATCAAATGTCATATCTGCATTAACCTGCAATTCATCTTCAAGCTTGACTGCAGACGGCTCATCTTTTAGAAAAACTGTTAATCCATAAGGCTCTGTTTCAGATTGTATCTCTATACTATCATATGAGTATCCCTCCGGATACTCTTGACCGCTTACAATATTTATAACATTCGAAGAATCTCCTACATAATCTGTCTTATACTTCGATAGGTCAGGAATTTCGTATAGTTTTTCTTTTTTTCCGCACGCCGAAATCAGCATTATTGATACGGCAACCAACATAATTGCAAGTACTTTTTTCTTCATAGAAACACCCCCGAAAGCTTTATTCAAAAATTTACGATTTGAGTAAAAGCCCAAGGAACTTTAATGTCCCTTATGCTTTTCTCTTTTCTTTCGCTGTTTCAGTTCAAACATTCGCTGCTCTTCTGCCTCTTTTCTCTTGCGGCTTTTCTCTTTACGTTCCTGCTTGTTCTGTTCCTGTTGTAATTTCAACGCCTGTTGCGATTTTGTACCAATGCCTATTTCCAGCATCTGCTTCTTTGTTTCCCGCTGCATCCGTTTCGAATTTCTTTTGATATCCTTTACAACAGTTTCAACAACCGGACTGAATTTCAAACTGAAATAGCACTTTTGAATATATTCCTGTACTTCATAATCTTTTGGCTCTGCACCAAATGTTACCTTTGCCACAGATAGTTTACCATCTTCGATGCGTTCAAAGATTCCCACCCAAAACGGCTCTTCAAAAAATACTGTCAGCTTTCCATTTACTTTGTCCATAAAAATCCCTCCTAAAAATGATTGAACAAAGAATGGACAACCCGGAGGGGCAGGTTACTTACCCTATTTATATAGGACGGCCGGGCTACCTACCGGCTCTGGTACATCAAAGATGTACGTTGCGTTTTTATCTTTGCTTTTATAATCAAGCCATGTGGCACGATTAACTTAATTCTGAAACTTCTAAGTTACTTTTTATGCTAAATAGCGAAACCATCACCTTTTGAGAAAAAATTTATACTCCACTTAGGGAGATATCATTTAACTCACCATTTAAAAATCAATATCGGTATACTTATTTTTCAACTTGTAAAATGCTATTATTACGCTTGTATAATATTGCATCATCCAATCATACCATATTTCTTTGCTATAATCGTTCTTTTGATCTGCACGATTATGGCGAATATTATAACCATTAACTATACCAAAAATCAACTTATCATGTTCATTTTTAGGAACTTCATACTCAGCATTTAAAGTATCTTTTACTTCTTCACGTTCACTTTCCAAAATATCGGCAAGAATATTAATAGCTTTCTTTTTCTGTTCTAAATTGGCATCAAAACGATAATACATTTCTGTGGCTGTTGCTAATTGCTCATATACTGAATCGGGTAAATCAGAACCGTCATATTCTAACTGTTCACGCAACGCACCGTTAGGTATTTGCATTATAAATCCATTTGTCGGTTCAAGATAATATCCCTCTTTATATGCACGTAAGATATTATTAATTTGTTCAGCAAATTCTTCCTTTTGTGCTTCATTTTCAAACTGATCTGTTTCATAGTTATAAACACCAATATGGTCGTATAAAATCTCAATCACTGAAAACAATGTCTGCTCATCATATTCTTCAAGATATTGCCAAATTGGCCAAACCTCTTTATCCTGTAAGCATGTTGCAAAATACACTTCCGGTGATGGCAACAAACTTGGTGGTAAAATCTGCTCCGAATCCTGCGTATAAGGAATTTGCCTCCACACTCCTCTTGTAGCCACTTCAAAATACTCTTTATCACAAAAATATTTATATACCTGTCCGAAATACTGTAATAACTCATCAAAATCTATCTGTAGTTGCTTTGTAAGTAAACCATGTCTTTCTGCGTAATATTTTTTCATATTTTTCTGTTCTCCTTATGTCAACTAAAAATTGCCTTGTTCATTTTTAATACTATTTTCCATTAATCTAATCAAATCATCAATGAATGCATTACAGATTTCCCCAAAGTCATAAGCCTTATATTCGCAGGCAAATTGATTTGCAATTACATTTCTTAATTCATCAACTTTCCTCATTTCTGTCCGTTCAATCTAATAGTATTATTTTACCATATCACTTGTTTTTTTACCATCTTCAAAAGAGCAATAGCAAAAAAGCTGATCAAGAATCATAACCTTCCAATATTTTTTCTCTCTGCATCTGTTCCATGTAAATAGATTGCTTTCCGGCACGAGAAAAAATTGTTTGTAGAAACGGTAAAAAGCTCCCGAAGGAGCTTTCCACGCTTTAAATATACACTAATTCTTTTAACACAATCTCTTCTGCAGCATTCCGGATATTGTTTACCGCTCTGACCCATTCCATCTGATCACGAGCTTTCAATTCTTCCGTAATGCCCTGCTGCTCCATCATCTGACGTACCAGAATATCCATTCTCTCCTGTGCTTCATCGTCCACAAGATTCAGATGTTCCACCAGTCTGTCTTCCAACATATACAGTGAATACATTGCCGGACGATGCTCTTTCAGATATGTTTTCCGCATCATTCCATATTTCCCATAATGCGGTTCTTCATCTGTACTGACAAGATTCGGATAGTAAATTCCGTCTGCGCCAAGTGTGTAGGTTCCACCCATTTTTTCAAATGTGCTTTTCATGTGTTATTCCTCCTTGAAATCAGCGATGTCCTTAGATCATCGCAAAATATTTCAGGGCAGCCTTGATAGCTTCTTCCTTCTCTTTCGGGCATTGTGGAACTCTTGCATTTTCTGATTTTGGAAGATTATAGTTTTCTCCCACTTCAATTCCACATTTGCGTTTTACCTGAGAAATATATAAACTTGAAACCTTCAAGCCAAATTCTTTCAGCACATAATCTTTGATTTCCTGATAGGTTGCTTTCAACTCGGCACTGGTAGCATCCAGCTCGTCCAGGTCTAAGTCGATCTCTATCGTGTCATCCGGCTTCTGTTGGGACAAAAGAACAACTGTCTCCACATGCACACTCTGCGGGAACTGATCCACACCTCTACACATCTTGATCTCGTATCCATTCGCACACAGATACTTCAGGTCTCTCGCCAATGTCGCACTGTCACAGCTTACATACACAACCTTCTCCGGCTGCATCTTCACGATTGTCTCCAGCAGTGTCTCGTCACAGCCCTTTCTCGGTGGATCCACAACGATCACGTCTGCATGAGCTGTCTCGCCATTATGCTCTCGCTCATACTCTGCATAATATTCCGGCAGAACTTCTTCTGCCTTCCCGACGAAAAATTCTGCGTTATCAATCGCATTGATCTTTGCATTTTCTTTGGCATCATCGATTGCCTGCGGCACAATCTCAACTCCGTAAACCTGTTTTGCCTTCTGGGCAAGGAAGAGGGAAATCGTTCCGATTCCGCAGTACAGATCCCACACGGTTTCATCACCTTTGAGGTCTGCATACTCAAGTGCAAGTCCGTATAGTTTCTCTGTTTGTACCGGATTTACCTGATAGAATGATAATGGGGAAATCTGATATTTTACATTTCCGATATAATCTGTAATATATCCCTGTCCCCAGAGAATTTCATAGGAATCTCCCATAATCACATTATCTCTTCGTGTATTCGGACTGATCGTGATACTTGTCATGCCCTCAATCTGAATAAGCTTTTCAATCAGACGCTCTGCTTTCGGAAGTTTCTTTCCGTTGATCACAAGACAGACCATAATTTCTTTTGTCTTGAATCCATAGCGGATCAATGCATGCCGGATCAGACCTTTTCCAGTCTTCTCGTCATACGATTTGATCTTGTTTTCACGCATATATTGTAAAATGATCTCGAGAATCTCTTTGTTCTGCTCTACGCCAAGAGCGCAATCTGTGTTTGCAATGATATCATGTGTTCTTCCGGCATAGAATCCCGTGATCGGATTGCCTTCTTTGTCCGTTCCGAACGGGAACTGTGCTTTATTACGATAACCAAACGGATGCTCCATTCCAACAACCGGCTGCATCACTGTATCGATCTGGTCTTTTGTGAACCCACCGATTCGTTCCAGATTGCCACGAATCTTCTGGTCTTTAAACACAAGCTGACGATCATAAGACATTTCCTGGATCTGGCAGCCTCCGCATCTTCTGGCAAATGCACACTTTGGTTCTACGCGATATTCTGACGGTGTGATGACTTTCATCAATCTGGCATAGCCATAATTCTTCTTTGCCTTCATGACTTTCGCTTCAACCACATCACCGATCACTGCGTCTTTGATAAAGAGCGTGTAGCCATCCACATGGCCAATTCCTTCCCCGCTCACTCCGATATCTGTTATTTCAACTGTTACAATATCATTCTTGTTCATTCTTTTCTCTCTTCTATTTTACTCTTAATTATACAAAGATGTTGGGGTCAAAAGGTATTTTGACCCCTATGATACACGGATTGCTTCGCATTTCATGCTCTCGCAATCCTAAAACACCTCAAATCCGCTCATTTTTCTACGAAAAATGGCTACTTTTCGGTGTTTTGCGGGTCAATAAGTCATGCTTTTTCATGCAAGCAAGAAACGCATGACCTTTTGACCCTTGTATCATACAAATAGCCACTGCTCACATAGATTCTGCAAACAGTGACACTTGTTGTTCTCATTGTTAGATTTAATCCTCGGATGCTCTTCTTAAATTAGACTCAAACAAACGGTTATATCCAAGCCATTCTGTTCCTGTTTTTCCTTTGAACAGTTCTGTCAATGTCTGAAGCTTTGCATCTGTTGAATCTGCCATATTCAGTGCCACTGCCTCTGCCAGTGCCGGTTTCTTTGGAGAACCGTATTCCAGTTCACCGTGATGTGCCACGATACAATGCTTGAGTTCATGAGCAAGCTTCACCGGAAAGTCCGGGATAGAACGGATCGCATCATCGATCATCTCGACACCGATCACGATATGTCCGATCAGCTGTCCCTCATCTGTATAATCATTGTCCGGAAAATCAGAAAGTTCTTTCACTTTTCCGATATCATGAAGGATTGCAGAGCTAAGGAGCAGATCTCTATTCAAAATAGAGTAGCTTGTTGCAAAATAATCACACATACGAGTTACACTGAGTGTATGCTCAAGCAATCCTCCGGAAAATCCGTGATGTACTGTCTTCGCTGCGGAATGTGCCTTGAATTTTTTGATAAATGCTTCATCTTTTATATAGTAGAATTCCAACACCTGTCTTAAATATTTGTTAGAGATCTGACGAATATAAGCTGTCAGTTCCTCGTACATTCCGTCTACACTCTTATCTGTTGTCGGCATATAATCTGCCGGATTGTATTCTCCCTCTTCCGCCTTTCTGATCTGACGGATGTTCAACTGAAGATTTCCATTATAATTGATCACATCTCCAAAAACTTCGATAAAGTCCTTCTCATCATAATCTGCGATTCCCTGGGAGTTCGGATCCCATACTTTTCCATCTAATGTTCCTGTTTTATCCTGAAGAATCAGATTATCATACGGCTTTCCATTTCTTGTCTCTGCGGAACGTTTTCCTTTACAAAGATATACATTCCTGATTGTTTCTCCCTCGCATAATCCATCTATAAATCTCATTTTCTGCCTCTTTCACTTGTTATTCTTTACTTTCAATCGTAACATCAAATTTAATATCTACATATCCTTCAGATCCTCGGCGTTTCCCTTCTACTTTGATCTGATCTCCTACTTTCCATGTCAGCATCAGTTTACGGTAAGCACTCATGCTTACAATTTTCTCTCCATTCACAGAACAGATCACATCTCCACTCTGTATGCCCGCTGCCATTGCAGGTGAATCTGCTGCCACGTCAATCACATAGACTCCTGACGGCATGCCCTCTTCTTTCTGAATTCCACTTGTCACTGCTGTTCCTGACACACCGATATAAGGTACACTTGCACCGTTCGCTAACAGCTGGATAACCAACTTCAGATCTGAGATCGCATAAGCATTCGCAGTACGTATTCCACGTTCTTTCCAGATATCAGAAGAAATCATTCCGATCACTTCTCCATCCAGATTGAATAAAATACCTGTTCCTTCGGATGCACTGCTCATATCGGTCGCAATCACACTATACTCTCCGTCGCGTCCGATTTCTTTATAGTTTGACGAACTGACAATTCCGTAACCGCTTCCTCCGGCATAACCGAAAATATTTCCCAGTGCGAATATAACATCACCCTGTTCTGTCAGATTCGAATTACCAAGTGATGCTACACTTGAAGCACTCCATGTGGCATCTGAAAGGCTTTTTTTATCTACCGCAAATATTGCAAATCCACTATTTTTATCCTTTTTTTTCAGGCTTGCCTTATATTCTGATTTATCTGAAAATGTAACGCACCACTCTTTTGCATCTTCGCAGATCGAAGCATAGGACAAAATCAGTATCTCCGGTCCGTTATCCGCAACGATCACACCAGATACGCTCTCATCAATTCCGGTCGCTTCTGCATTCCAGTTCTCCTGTTCTGCTCCTTTCGTAACAGATACCACACTCTTCTTCGCTGTCAGTGCTTTCTCATATGCTTTGGACATCATCTGTACATAACTGATCTCCTGCTGATTCTGCACGTCATTCTGCTCTGTCGTGTCGCCACCTTCTGCTAAATCTTCCTCTGATTGATTGTCCTCCTGGATTGTCACAACTTGTGTCTTTTCAGGAAATAAATGCTGTGCAAGCGGGCGCAATGCAAAGAATCCCAGGCATGCAGAGCCTCCTAAAACCAGTCCGCATATTGCAATCCGGATGAGCTGTTTCATTCCTTGCTGTTTGCTGATCTTCTTTGGTTTTATCGTCTCTTCGAGAAATGCAAAAGATTCCTTTTTCTCTGACTGTTCTAAATTTTTCCCATCAGGACCCTCTTCCGGAACCTGACCATTACTTTTCTTTTCTGACATTGGCATGAACCTCATTCGTGACTGTTCACTTCCGTGTCAACTACAAAATCAACCGACACGGACATTTCCATTACTTAGTATAACTGATTCATATAGATTGTTCAATATCTATAAAAGCCTTTTATTTAATGAAATAATAAGGTACAATAAGACTCGGAAATAGTTATTGTTCACATGTATTGTGAACAGCTACATGATTAAAAAATTAGTATTAAGTTGAAATGACAGAGGAAAATAAATGAATCAAAAAACATTATTTAAACTGGAATATGATAAGATCATTGCTCTTCTTGAAAAAGAAGCGACATCTTTCCGTGGAGGACAGCTCTGCCGTCGTTTGAAGCCAATGACCGACCTTCATAAGATCAACACTTATCAGGAACAGACTGCTGCCGCTTATACACGAATCGTGCAAAAAGGACGTATCTCGTTTGGTGACGCTGCACCGGTTGAAGAGTCCATGAAGCGTCTGGAGATTGGTGGCTCACTCAGCAGCACAGAACTTCTCCGTATTTCCCGCCTGCTTGTAAATGCAGCCAGGGTAAAGGCCTACGGAAGACATGATACACAAGAGGACGCTTGCGACTGCCTGGATGAATATTTTAACCTGCTTGAACCACTGACACCACTTTCAAATGAAATCGACCGCTGTATTATCGGCGAAGATGAATACAGTGATGATGCCAGTTCCACACTGAAGCAAATTCGTCGAAGCATTAATAACATCAATGACAAAGTACACGCCACTTTAACTACACTGGTCAACGGTTCCCTTCGCACTTATCTGCAGGATGCAATCATTACCATGCGTGGAGACCGCTATTGTGTACCTGTTAAAGCGGAATATCGTGGACAGGTACAGGGACTCATTCATGATCAGTCTTCAACAGGTTCTACTCTTTTTATTGAACCTATGGCAATCGTAAAACTGAACAATGACTTAAAAGAACTTTATGCAAAGGAACAGGAAGAGATTCAGGTAATTCTTGCGAATCTAAGTGAAGAAGCCGCACAATATATCGAGGAAATCCGTGTGGATTACCGTTCTCTGACGGATCTTGACTTCATTTTTGCACGAGGTGCTCTGGCAATGTCCATGCGCGCCAGCCGGCCGCTTCTGAATGAAGAGGGACGCATCCGTATCCGTGAGGGACGTCACCCACTGCTCGATCCGAAAAAAGTTGTTCCGATCACCGTGACACTTGGGGAGGACTTCACACTGCTGATCATCACCGGACCAAATACCGGCGGTAAAACTGTTTCTTTGAAAACGGTCGGCTTGTTCTGTCTGATGGGACAGTCCGGACTTCACATTCCTGCCGGAGACCGCAGTGAACTGGCTGTATTTCATCAGATTTATGCAGATATCGGAGATGAACAGAGTATTGAGCAGAGCCTTAGTACATTCTCTTCTCATATGACCAATATTGTCTCTTTCCTTAAGAAAGTAGATGAACGTTCGCTGGTTCTCTTTGATGAACTTGGAGCCGGTACAGATCCGACGGAAGGTGCCGCACTTGCAATTTCTATTCTGTCCTATCTTCACCAGAGAGGAATCCGTACAATGGCTACCACACACTACAGCGAGTTAAAAGTCTATGCACTTTCCACTCCGGGTGTGGAGAATGCCTGTTGTGAATTCGATGTAGAAAGTCTTCGTCCGACTTACCGTCTGCTGATCGGTATTCCTGGTAAAAGTAATGCATTTGCAATCTCCGGGAAATTAGGTCTGCCGGATTATATTATTGAAGATGCAAAGAAACGGCTCAGTGAACAGGACGTTTCCTTTGAAGATCTTCTTACTGATCTTGAGACAAGCAAACGGACGATTGAAAAGGAACAGGAAGAAATCGCACGATTGAAGAAAGAAGCGGAAGACCTGAAAGCCCAGGCGAAACAGCGCCAGGAGAAATTAGATGATCAGCGCGACCGCATTTTACGCGAGGCAAATGAAAAAGCAAACGCCATTCTGCGTGAAGCAAAAGAAATTGCAGACAAGACGATCAAGGATTTCCGTAAATTCGGCAAGGAAAACATTTCTGCTGCCGAGATGGAAAAGGAACGCGAGAAGCTGCGCAAGAAGATCAAAGATACAGCATCTGCGTCTGCAATGAAAGCACAGAAACCAAAGAAAGAGCATAAAGCATCTGACTTCAAGCTCGGAGAATCTGTCAAAGTTCTCAGCATGAACCTGACAGGAATCGTAAGCTCTCTACCTGATGCCAAAGGGAATCTTACCGTACGTATGGGAATCCTCAGTTCCCAGGTCAACATTTCCGATCTGGAAATTATCGAGGAAGTCTCTCCATATGCACCGAAGAAAATGAACCGTACTTCAAAAGGCAAAATCAAAATGGGAAAATCTCTTTCTGTCCGGCCTGAGATCAATCTGCTCGGACGTACTGTTGATGAAGCCGTTGCTGAGCTGGATAAATACCTGGATGACGCAATCCTCGCTCACCTGAATACTGTCCGTGTAGTTCACGGAAAGGGAACCGGAGCACTCAGAAAGGGAATTCATGAATATCTGCGTCGTCAGAAACATGTAAAATCCTATCACCTTGCCGAATTTGGTGAAGGTGACGCAGGTGTAACAATTGTAGAACTTGGCTAATTATTTTAAACAGTTACCAACTACCTTATCATGGTTAATGGGGGAAAAAGAATGTTTGGAAAACAGAAAATCCTAATCGTAGATGATGATGAGAATATCGCTGAACTGATTTCTCTTTATCTCACAAAAGAATGTTTTGATACAAAATTAGTATATGATGGAGAAGATGCGCTTGCAGCTTTTGACAGCTATCAACCAAATCTGATTCTTCTTGATCTGATGCTTCCGGGAATTGACGGGTATCAGGTTTGTCGTGAGATTCGTTCCAAAGCTGCCACACCGATCATCATGCTTTCTGCAAAAAGTGAAGTATTTGACAAAGTTCTCGGACTGGAACTCGGAGCGGATGATTATATCATGAAGCCATTTGACCCTAAGGAAATGGTTGCCCGCGTAAGAGCTGTCCTGAGAAGATATCAGGTTGGACAACAGAATGATACTTCTGTTGAAAAAACAAAATGTGCAGAGTTTGACGGATTGACGATCAATCTTACAAACTACTCTGTTGTGTGTGACGGACATCCTGTTGATATGCCGCCAAAAGAATTAGAACTCCTTTATTGTCTTGCTGCATCACCGAATCAGGTATTCACAAGAGAGCAGCTCTTAGACCGTATCTGGGGCTATGAATATATCGGAGACACTCGTACCGTTGATGTTCATATTAAACGTCTGCGCGAAAAGATTAAAGACCACCCTCACTGGAATATCAGTACTGTATGGGGAATTGGTTACAAATTTGAGACAAAATAGATTTAAATCATCGGTCCTGGATACTGTAAACAGCATCTGGTGGCCGATGAGTACTTAGGGAGAAATTATGAAAGCAGTTCTGCATTTAAAATTTATTGTACTTTATATTATTTTCGGGTTTTTATGTGTTTTCACAACAGCAACATTAACCACAGAACTGATCACCGAACGTCTGGAAAAAGATACTTCGCAGACATTATACAGAGAAGCAACCATGATTGCGGATAATTATCTGCCTTCCTATTTTTCAAACGAATCTTCCAGCTGGGCTGTTCATTCTCAGTTATCTGCTATGAAGACGTATCTTAATTCTTCTCTGTGGTTTGTTGAAAAAGATGGTACAATGATCACCTCTGCCAACCTGAAGGATACTACTGCGCCACAATCCGTCAATAATTTTGATCCGGCCGAAATCGGGAGCAACCAGTACATGATCGGAACCTACCATAATTATTTTCAGGAAGATATGATTACTGTAATGGCTCCTGTCACACAGGGATTTTATACAAAGGGATATCTGATCATTCACAGCCCGGTCTCTCTGATCAACGAAAGATGCCGCACGCTGATGGTTCCGGTTTATATTTCTCTTGGAGTTATTTTCCTGTTGTCCTTCATCTTCCTGCTTGGGTTCCATTTCTTCGTCCATCGACCATTGTTGCTGATCACAGAAGCTGCGAAGCAATATGCCATGGGCAATCTGGATTACGAGATTCCGGTAAACAGGCATGATGAGATCGGATATTTATCCGCATCACTGAATTATATGGCTACACAACTGAAGGACTCTGATGATTATCAGAAAAAGATCGTAGCAAATGTATCCCACGATTTCCGTTCCCCGTTGACTTCAATTAGGGGGTATGTAGAAGCAATGGCAGACGGAACAATCCCACCAGAGCTTCATGAGAAATACCTAAATATCATTCTCTTCGAAACGGAACGACTGACTGACCTGACAACGGATCTTCTTACTTTGAACGAATTTGATACAAAAGAGCTCCTGCTCAATAAGACTTCCTTTGATATTCAGGAGATGATCAAACATACTGCCCAGTCTTTCGAGGGTGTCTGTACTCAGAAGCATATATCCATTAAGCTCTTTCTACTGTCTGAACAGATCAATGTAATGGCGGACCGACGCAAAATCCAACAGGTTCTTTATAATCTTCTGGATAATGCGATTAAATTCAGTGAGAATGACTCTTCTATTACAGTAGAAGTAACAACGAAAAATGATAAAATCTTTGTTTCCGTAAAAGATCATGGAATCGGAATCTCAAGAAAGGAAATCAATAAGATTTGGGAGCGTTTCTACAAATCAGATCTTTCCCGTGGAAAGGATAAGAAAGGAACCGGACTTGGACTTTCGATCGTAAAAGAAATCATACAGGCTCACGATGAACATATCAATGTGATCAGTACAGAAGGGGTTGGCACCGAATTTATTTTTTCTTTAAGCAAAGCTTAAAGGACAACGTGAACAGAACAAAGAATGTGCCTTGGCACATTCCTGCGCCTGCGGCGGTCGCTTGCGACACCTACCTTGTACGCCGCAGTGCGCATCCTGAGCGGAGCGTTTTTTTTTATTAGGAAAGGACTTTCCTAATATAAAATAAAAAACATCAGGATTTTATTACTTCTATATTTCTGAATTTCAGAATGAAGTATAAAACCTGATGTTTTTATTTTACCTGACAAGCTCTTTTCTTTTATGAAATTGTTCGACTTATTTTCAACTTATTCGTAAAGGAACGGTGTTATCGTATCGTCATTCATATTGTCTGCTGTCACCCACACATATCCTGTGTTGACCTCAGCTTCATTTCCAATCTCAAGAACTGTACGTGCCGCTGCAACTACTGTCGCATATCCCATTCCAAAAGGATTCTGCACAATAAGTCCATCCACCTTTCCATCTTTCAATGCCTTGACCTGCTCTTTTCCAGCATCAAACCCCACTAATGTAATATGTTTTTCTGCATCAAGCTGATCCATCGTCTTAATTGCAAGCTGGGTTACTGTCTCGTTCGTAGCAATACATCCTTTTAAATCAGGATGTTTCTCCATGTAATATTGAATTGCATCTTCATCACTCATCTTTGCCGCGCCATCGTTGACCTGCTGCATCTTCTCAGACAATTCATTGTCCACTTCCTGTGCTGTCTCATTCGCACTTTCGTCTGCTGATGAAGAATCCGCATTCGATGCTGCATCTGCAATTGTCTCGGAAGCATCACCTGTTCCTGTTGTCTCTTCCTTCTTTTCTCCTGCTTCTGCGGCTGCCAGTTCTTCTGGTGTTACCCCGACCTGTTCAGCTACAATCTGTTTCTTCAACATTTCCAGCTGATCCAGATAAATTGTCTCTGTAACAGTCACATTCGGATGATTTGCTGCAAGTTCATTTTTGATTCCTGCCTCACGCTCTTTCGCCGTATCTGATACTGTATCATGCACAAGCAACAGAATCTCCCCACTGTCACCGATCTTCTCACAGAAATTCTTTGTTCCTGTTGTTGCCGCTTCTATATTATTCGTTTTGCAAGTACTTTGGATATTCTGATAGCTGTTTCCTGAATCAAATGCTACGATCGGAATTCCATTCTCAATCGCAAGATCAAACTGGACGGAGCATGCGCTTGCATCTACACTGGAAATTGCGATCACATCCGGATAACGTGCAAGCTCTTCATCCAGAATATTCACCTGCTGATCGATATTATCATTCTCATCCGGTGCACTGTATAATACTTTCACCTTATCATTTCCGGAATAGCCAAGTGCTGTATTCAAGTCAGTTGCTGCCTGCTCTACCCCTGCCTTTACCTGATTCCAATATGGTGTTGAAGATCCCCTTCCGATTACAGAAATATAAGTTCCAGGTTCCAGATCCAGATTGTCTGCCGATGCATATACAGAAGATTTAATTGCATCCAGATTCGCCTGATATACCGGTGCTTCTGTCTTATCCCCTGTAAAAACCGGATCATCTGCCTTCTTTCCGCAGCCGGCTGCAAGTACCGTCATACAAAGTGCTGCCGCAATCGCTGCTCTTACATTTCGTTTCCGCATAACTTTCTCCTTCTTTTCATTTACACAATTTTATCTCTATGTTTTCTACTTTTTAACTCTCAATCCATTATGATACACGAATCCTTGAAAAATGGAAGAGATAATTTCTTAAAATCTCGTGAATTTTCGTTTTTTTACTAATTTATGATAGAAATCTTCTATTTTCCACGCTCATAAGTTCTATAAGACTAACTTATAAATTACTCAAATAAATACATCAGGAACTCTTGTATATTTCCCCGTCTTGTATTAAAATGAGGATAACGAAAAGGGAAAAACCTATCGTAATCCAAAAAAGGAGGGTACATACAATGGCACACGTAATTAGTGATGAATGTGTAAGCTGTGGTACTTGCGAAGGCGAATGTCCAGTAGGCGCTATTTCTGAAGGAGATGGCAAATATGAGATCGATGCTGATGCTTGTGTAGATTGCGGAGCTTGTGAGGCTGCTTGTCCTACAGGCGCTATCTCTGAAGCATAATTTATAAGCGCTAAGTGATCACAAAACGCAGAAGTCCTGCCCGTCTGATTGATTCAGATGCGGCAGGATTTCTTTTTTTACAACTTTTTTCCTTGTATTCCATACCTTTCTTTAATTACCATTTTTTGCCATAATTTGACGAACGATTAGCACTTCTTTCATAATTTCTCTATGCTATAATAAATGTAGCGAAATCAGAACAGTAATCGCAATGATTCTAACAGGAGGATAGAAAATCAATGGGTGAAGTCAGATTTATGATCTCTGAAGCCGCCAAGAAAGTTCAGGTAGAATCCCATGTCTTAAGGTACTGGGAAGAGGAACTTCATATTCCGATCGGCCGCACAGAGATGGGACATCGATATTATACCCAGGATGATATCCAGCTCTTTTGCTGTATTAAAAAACTTAAGAATGAAGGGGTTCTGCTTCGCGATCTGAAGCCATTGATCCCAGAGTTGAAATCTACACGTCAGATAATGAGACACACTGAAAACAAGGAAAAGAATGCCCTTACCAAAACACCCGCACCTGACCTGACATCTGAGTGCAAACCGGCCACTACCACTACTCCGATCGAAGTCATCACAAAGACCCAGCTGGAACATGTACGTTCACTCATCGGAGAGGTACTTACGGAAGTCGTTTCTGAAAATAACAAAGCATTAGAAAAAGAAATCAGCACTCAGGTCACCGCAGATGTCATACGTGAGATGGATTTTCTTTTCCAGGCGAAAGAACGGCAGGAAGAAGAACATTTCCGTAAACTGGACAGCCTGATTCGCCAGCAACAGGCGACCCGAAGAGAAAGTGTGAAGAATAGTCCGGTGCTGAGATTCAAAAAAAGATTTACATAGCATTTCTGCGATTTCTAATTGCACACTGCACATACCGGTAGATTTATTGGATTTGTATACCGAAAAAAGACAGGCGCTCTCCAACAAGTGCCTGTCCTTTTCTTTTTTATATCTCCTGATCCTGCTGACGCAGCTCGTTTCCAAAACGAGTGTACTGTGGCATCCACGCAAGACGCACTGTACCGATCGGGCCGTTTCTCTGTTTTGCGATAATAATTTCTGCAATGTTCTTATCTTCCGTGTCAGGATTATAATAATCATCACGATAGATAAACATACAGACATCGGCATCCTGCTCGATTGCTCCGGACTCTCGGAGGTCTGAAAGCATCGGACGCTTATCTGTTCTCTGCTCAACTGCACGGCTCAGCTGTGACAGTGCAAGCACCGGCACATTCAATTCTCTGGCAAGACCTTTCAAAGAACGTGAGATCTCAGAAATCTCCTGCTGACGGCTCTCATTCTTTCTTGAATTGCTTCCGCTCATCAACTGTAAGTAGTCGATAATGATCAGGTCAAGTCCCATCTCCAGCTTGTATTTTCTACATTTTGAGCGCATCTCTGAAATCGTAATACCTGACGTATCATCAATGATCATTCTTGATGATCCTATTGTTCCGGCTCCTTCGATCAACTTCTCCCAATCCGTATCTGACAGATTACCGGTTCTTAGTATCTGTGCATCCACATGAGACTCCAATGAGAACAGACGGTTTACCAACTGCTCTTTGGACATCTCAAGACTGAAGATTGCTACTGCTTTATTCTGACGAAACGCCACATGCTGTGCGATATTCAATACAAACGCCGTCTTACCCATGGAAGGACGGGCTGCGATCAGTACAAGGTCTGAGCGTTGCAGACCGGACAACTTATAATCAAGATCAATGAATCCTGTCGGAATTCCTGTTACTGTTCCTTTTGTCTTAGACGCACGCTCGATTACATCCAATGCATTGAGTACAACCTGCTTGATCGGTACATACTCTTCTGAATTCCCAGTCTCTGCAAGTGCAAAAACCTGCTTCTGTGCATCTTCCAGAATCTCCTCTAATGGCTGATTCTGCAGATAACAGGCATTTGCCGTCTCTTCATTTACTTTGATCAGGCGACGCATGATTGATTTTTCACGTACAATTTCAGCATAGCTCTTGATATTCGCAGAAGTCTGTGTTCCCATCAGCAAATCTCTTGCAAACTCCATGCTGCTGATCTCTGGCGGGACATCCTTTTCTTTCAGATATTCCTGCAAGGTGATCAGATCGACCGGTTTTCCCGCATGAAACAGTTCCACCATAGAATTAAACAAGATTCCATATGCTGTCTGATAAAAATCATCCCCTGATAATATCTCGGAGGCCACCGTGATGGCCTCCTTGTTCATCAGCATCGCACCGAGCACTGCCTGCTCTGCCTCCGCACTGTGCGGAGGAATTCGTTTCATTGCTGCTTCCATATCCATAAAGATTTCGTCTCCTTATGCTTCTTCCTGTACAACTACTTTCAGTTCTGCTGTAACCTGTGGATGAAGCTTTACAGACACGTTGTGTGTTCCGAGTGTCTTGATCGCTTCTTTTAACTGGATCTTCTTTTTATCAACATTAAGATTCAACTGTGCTTTTACTTCCTCTGCAATCTCTTTGCTTGATACAGAACCGAAAGTTCTTCCGCCTTCTCCAACTTTGATGTGTGTTACAATTTTAGCTTCTGCGATCTTAGCTGCAAGTTCTTTCGCTGCCTCCAGGTTCTCCTCCGCAACTTTTTTCTCGTTATTCTTCTGAAGCTTCAGATCATTCAGATTCTTTCCTGTTGCTTCCAGTCCAAGCTTCTTTGGAAGGATAAAGTTTCTTGCATATCCATCATTTACGTTTACGATCTCTCCTTTTTTTCCAAGAGATTTTACATCCTGTAATAAAATAACTTTCATTGTCAAATATCTCCTTCTTCTATCATTTTATCAATGGTTTCTTTCAATGCACTGACTGCTTCATGCATATTCGTGTGGTCAAACTGTGCTCCCGCAGAATTAATATGACCGCCTCCACCGAGCTTCTCCGCGATAATCTGAACATTCACTTCATCAATGGAACGCGCACTCATATAAATCTTATTTTCATATTCTGTCAATACAAAAGAAGCCTTTATTCCGCTAATATCCAGCAATTCATTCGCCGCTTGTGCTGCAAGCACTGTAGGACTGTCAATATCGCTTGGACATACCGCAATCGCATACTCTTTACGATAAACTTCTGCATTGCGGACTGCCTCAGCCTTTGCCTGATAAGATGCCATATCATCACGGAACATCTTGCGTACCCGTGTAATATCTGCACCGCATCTTCTCAAAAATGCTGCTGCTTCAAAGGTTCTCACACCTGTACGGTTCATAAAGTTTCTCGTATCGATCATAATTCCGGCATACATGCACTCTGCTTCAAGTGCCGGGAATTTGATGTCATCTACCATATACTGTAGAACTTCTGCGATCATCTCGCAAGTGGAAGAAGAATACGGCTCCACATAAGAAAGTACCGCGTTCTCAATAATATTACTACTCTGCCTGTGATGATCCAGCACTGCAATCATCTTTGATTTCTTCAAGAGTTCCGGACACTCTGTCATCTGTGGCTTGTTCGTATCTACTACAATGACCATTGCATTGTCATCCACATAATCCAATGCCTGTTCTGACGTAATAAAAATATCATCCTCATATGCAGGGCTCTCCAGAATCTCATCATACAACGGACGAACAGATCCTGTAACTTCATTGATCACAATATGTGCCTTTTTCTCCAGACTTACTGCAGCACGGTAAATACCCATACATGCACCAAAAGAATCCGGATCAGCAATCTTATGACCCATAACAATAACTTTGTCTCTGGTCACAATAAACTCTCGAAGTGCCTCAGCCTTAACACGCGCCTTCACTCGTGTATTCTTCGCTGTCTGCTCCTTCTTACCACCAAAATAAGTTATTCCGTTACAATCCTTAATAACTGCCTGATCTCCGCCTCTGGCAAGTGCAAGATCGATTGCCACACGCGCATACTGGTAGCTCAACGCATACGTTGCCGTATTCAATCCCAAACCAATACTCAGTGTTGCTGATCTTGAATTACCGATATTAACCTGTTTTACCTCTTCCAAAAGAGAAAACTTGTCTTCTTTCAGTTTTTTATAAGCATCCTTTCGAAGTACGATAAAGTATTTATCCTTCTCCAGTTTCTTTACGATACCATCTACATCTCCGATATACTTATTGATCTTACGGTCGATCAATGCCACAAGAAGGGATTGTCTGACTTCCTCAACACTCTCCATAACTTCATCATAGTTATCAATATAAATCAATCCGGCAATCATTCGCTGATCTTCGTTCTCTCGGATGTAGGCATTCAGTTCTGTTACATCTCTTAAAGAAACTGCAACAAAATATTCCTGCTCTTCCGGAATCTGAAGCAACTCTTCTTTCTCACTGAATCCCTCCAATGATACTTTTCGAAGCTCTGCCTGATAACTTCTTTCACGATAAGTTACTTCCAATTCTACATGATCCACATCATTTTTTGGAAACACACCCGGATGTAATTCTGGAATCATACGGTTCAGATAACGTTCTTTTCTCTGACCCTCTGTCAGATTCAAAAAGCAATCATTCTTCCACAGAATCCTCCCATCCTCCAGCGCAATCGCATAGGGAATTGCCAGTTCTTTGAGCAACCGGTTTTCAATACCTTTATACTGTACTGAAAACTGGATCAGATCTGCCAGGATCAAAGATCTGTTATAGAAATACAGCGAAAAAGCGATTCCTACATATATAATTATGATCACTGACATCAAAAGTCCGGCTTTCTTGTCCACCATGTACATCCATACATCCATGCCAATCAAGAGAAGTGTCATGATCAGCGGCCATCGCATGTACATTCTGAGCTGTCCCTTCAGCTGCATTTTATTCCTTTTCATAACTAATACCTCACCTGGGACTACTATCAATCACCATCATCTGTGACTAATTACAATATAGCTAATCTATTATAGCATCTTTTCCCCTAAGATGCTATAGGTTGTATTATGCAAAAAACACGCAAAAATGAATTAGAAAAAGCAAAAAGATCGAATTTCTGAATTTCTCCAAAAATTCGATCTTGCTATTAGCTAATTATCTCAATTAGTCCTGAACGTAAGGCATAAGAGAAATGTGTCTAGCTCTCTTGATTGCTACTGTAAGAGCTCTCTGGTGCTTAGCACAGTTTCCTGTAATTCTTCTAGGAAGAATTTTTCCTCTTTCAGAAACATATTTTTTTAATTTTGCAACGTCCTTGTAATCGATTTCGTTGTTCTCTTTACCACAGAACACGCAAACTTTTTTTCTTCTACGAGCTGGGCCTCTTCTTTTGAATCCACCCTCTGGTCTGCTTCCTTTTTCGTAAGCCATGATGGTTATCTCCTTTCCGACTTAGTTAAACGGTAACTCCTCATCGATACCATCCGGGATATTCATGAAGCCATCACCTGCATCTGCGCTAGGTGCCGGACTCGGTGCAGACTGACGCTGGAAACTTGCTCTGTTAGCTTCTGCCTCGGCTCTGCTCTCTGCAAACTCCTGCTCTTCCACGATCACTTCTGTTGTGTATACTTTCACACCATCTTTGTTCGTGTAGCTTCCTGTCTGGATACGTCCGGAAATAGAGACACGCATTCCCTGATGAAAATACTTCTCAGCAAACTCTGCGGAACGTCCGAATATAACACACGGAATAAAATCCGCTGTCGGCTCACCGTCTCTTCTGAATCTGCGATCTACAGCAAGTGTATATCTTGCAACCGCTGTAGCATTGTCTCCCTGTGAATATCTCACTTCTGGGTCTCTTGTTAACCGTCCTACTAAAACTACTTTATTCATATATACCTCTTTCCGCTTATGCTTCCTGTTTCACGCATAAATATCTGAGTACATTGTCCATAATGCGGATACGCTGCTCTACTTCAGCTGGAACTGTACTTTCAGCCTCGAAGTGGATGAAGTAATAAAATCCTTCTTTCATTTTCTGGATCTCGTAAGCGAATCTTCTCTTGCCCCACTCATCAACGTCTGTTACATTACCGCCGAAACGAGTGATCATTGCTTTCACTTTCTCGATTACTTCCGCTCTTGCTTCGTCTTCGAGTTTTGCGCTTACAACAACAGCTAATTCATACTTATTCATCTTATTTTACCTCCTTATGGTCTCTTGGCCCCCGGTTCCTCCCGGGAACAAGGAAATTGAATGACTGAGTGGAATTGTTCCATCAGCATGTCACAGTTTCTTATAATACCATAAAGAATTTGTTGTTTCAAGCCTTTTTTGTAATTTGTCTTGTATTTTTTTCTACCAATTTTCTTGGCACCATAATCTGGTGCCCGCAGCCCATACATTTGAGACGGAAATCCGCTCCGACCCGGAGAATCTCCCACTCCTGACTTCCGCATGGATGCGGTTTCTTCATCTTAATAATGTCGCCTACATCAAATCTGTCTGCCATTCTAATTTTCTCCTCCGTCTGTCGCTGTCAACACTCCCTGCAAAAGGAATCTCTCATCTTCTCTTACATTGGTACAAGTTGAAAGACTGACAATCTGAGACTGCGCATTCACTTCTGTTCCTGTGTCATATGCTGAATCTTCTTTACACATTTTCAAATAACTCTCAAACGCTTCGTCTGTCGCATAAGTCAGATTATACTGATCTGCAGTATCCTTCACGACAGCTGCTGAAAACACGGTATAAGTCCTTGTTTTTCCATCCGGTGTATAAATATAGAAATTCGGATGTTCTTTATAGAAAGATTCTTCCTCATACTCTTTCAGCTGCGAAAACATTTCTCCGCCAACTTTCAGGTTATGTCCATAAATCATTGTATTTCTATCTGAAAAATCACTCTTATTTTTCATGTCCATGAAAATTGCACCCAGTTTATTATCATTTGCGGAAAACGTCTTTGTCAGATATTCTTTGTTATCTGCACTTTTTACAACCGGATAACTGATGATTGATGGTTCATCAAACCGGATCCAGGCTACCGTATCTGGATTTTCCTGCAAAAGCACATCAAAATCTACTTTAAATGTGTCTCCCGATACATCTCCCGGATCATCTGTTTGCTCCTGTACAGTGATTGCTTTATTTTTGAGCTTATCATACTCTTTTCCACCAGAATAATATGGCACCATTGTGCGTACCAGCTGATAAAGCGAAAATGCAAAAACACAGACTGCCACAACCAGGACCACCATTGTTACTTTGTCAAATAAACCGCTTTTTTTCTTTTGTCTGCTTCGTTTCTGTCGCTTTTCTAATCTGTGGCGCACCGGCTTCTTTCTATTTTTTCCCATTCTTTTTCCCTTCTCCGGCTACTAGAAACCAAGATTCTCATCTACAAGAATAATTTTGAAACGACCTTTCTGACGGCTGAATCTTGTTACCAGAATCTGACAACAGATACATTCCGGGCTCTTGCAGTCAAAGCAGCTTCCAGCCTTGGAACATGGTGTATCAATTCCAAAACGCTGTGCATTTACAGGTGCAGCTTCATTTCTTGCCCTGCTCATTGCATCTTCCTGTGTCTTTACAACTTTGTTCATACCAACAATTAGAAGTACATTCTTTGGTCCAAATGCATATGCTGCTACACGGTTTGCATTTCCGTCAATATTGATGAACACTCCATCTTCACTCATCGCATTCACACTTCCAAGAAACCAGTCACAGGAAAATGCTGCTCTCGCGATTTCCTGCTTCTCTTCCGGTGTAGCTGCTTTATCTCTGTCACAGAAATTATAGTTTCCGGATTTTATCGCATCAATCAGACCGCATTCGTGTACGGAAGAGGCACCTCCCATATTGATCGTACTTCCTTCCGGAATCCACTCCAGTGCTTTCTGCACTGCTTCTTCCTTTGTCTCAGCATAATAAGCATCCATATTTCTGGATTCAAGTGCTTTCACCACACGTTCTCCAAGTACTTTGTTTCTTTTCTGTCTTACATCCATCTTAATTGCCTCGCTTTTATTTTGTGTTATCAACATGCATTTTCATTTTTTGAAAAGTTATTCACAATTTGAGTAACTGTTCAGAGCCAAGCAAAATTTCAAAAAACAGGTGTAAAATGCTTGCATTTTTAAGACTGTTTTTTGAAATTTTATTTGGCGGATACGCCACACCGACGAAATGCGTAGCATTTTGGAGGTTGGCTCTGAACAGTTACCAATTTGAATTGATTTTCCCCTGCTTTTTCAACAGTTCATGAATGGTATATGCCACCCCTAAGTCTTCATTTGACTTTGTAACATATTTTGAAACCCGCTTCACTTCCTCATCTGCATTTTCCATCGCGACAGTTGCGCCAAAATCCATAGACAACATAGAGTAATCGTTCAGACTGTCCCCAAACACCATCACTTCCTCTTTTGTATAACCTAAGGATTCAATATATTCCTGAATCGCAGGTCCTTTCTCCGCTCCTTTTACCGTGATTTCCAGATTATTATAGAAGGAAGACGCAACTGCGAGTTCCGGATTCTGCATCAGTCTTCGCTTGATCTTATCAAGCATCTCCAGATCGCCTGTAAAAAGGAAAATCTTATGGATCATAATTCCCTGTTTCTCTAATTCGTCCACAGAATCGATTCGTCTTGAACTTGCCTTCACTCGCTTATAAAGTTCTGACTGCTCTATTTGGTCTCTGCACTCAGATAAATGGAACAGCTGAATCTGACGAACAATACTCTCCTCTACTTCCTCCGGTGTTCCCACACGATACTCATAAGGTCCGGCGCAATACAATACCGAGATTGGATATTCTTCCAATACCTTTGCCACCTCATTGCAGAGCTCATATGTAAATCCTATGCTTTTTAGAATTTCACCCTTTGGGTTGCGTATCTCTGCGCCTGAGCCCACAATGAAATCACAGCCAAGATCCAGACCTTTTAATTCTTCCATTGCTCCATTATAACTTCTTCCGGTTGCTATCATAAAGCGGATTCCCGCCGCCTGTGCTTCACGGATCGCTTCTACTGTCTCCGGTGCTACTTTGTGATTGTCTCCAAGTAGTGTTCCATCCATATCACTTGCTATTACTTTGATCATAATCCGCTTTCTCCTGTTAAAACTTTCTTGTCTTATAAATATATTTTTTGCCTTTGCCTATGAGTATAACTGTTTTTGTGAAGCTGTGCAAGACATGTCTGTTGAAGTTAACCTGTTGTTTTTAAAACCTTTACTGCTTTCACGATTTCTTCTTCCGAAGTCTGCCAAAGCGCATAATCTCCACGTTCCGACAATCCAAGTCCGATTCCTTCTTTTCTATATTTCATCATACTGTCCACTACAATCTTTCCAGACATATGATAAGAAGTAATTCCTGTATACGGAAGTAATTTTTCTATTGATTCTGCACCAATTCCGCTTGCCGCAAGGATCTCAATCCTTCCTGCACTTTTCTCCTGAAGTGCTTTCAGCATCTCTTTCCCTTCCCACGCAGTTTCTTTCTGTCCACTTGTCAGAATCGTATCGAACCCAAGATCAATCGCTTCTTCGAGTGCTTTCATCGGGTCTATACAGACATCAAATGCACGGTGAAGCGCTTTTTCTTTATTTCCTGCTGCCTTGATAAGTTCTGCCATTCGCTCTGTATCCAATGTACCATCCGGATTAAGCATTCCGATGACAACTCCATCAGCTCCCATCTCACAGTACATCTGAACTTCCTCTTTTAGCTGTTCAAATTCATATTGGTTATAGCAATAATCTCCATATCTCGGACGAAGAAGAACTCTCGTCTTGATGTCTGTATATTTCTTGACAAGATCAAATAATGCCTTCCCCGGAGTAAGTCCTCCGATCACAAGATTGCTGCATAATTCGATTCGGTCTGCGCCACCTTTCTGCGCATTGATCGCTGATTGTACACAATCTGTGCATGCTTCTAATATTATTGTTTTCATATGTTCTATTTTCCTTCAATAATTTTTATATATTAGAAGAAGCTGCCGTTGGCAGCTTCTTCATGGTTCTTATCGTTTACTAAGAAGTCTCTCTAGACACAAGCTACTATAAGCTTTAACCGTATGTCAGTTGATGACCTCTTGCAGGCATTTTACAGGTACTTTGCTGCCTCTTCATCACAGATCACTGTTACATGTGGATGGAACTGTAAGATACTTCCAGGTACCTTTGGTGTAACCGGTCCGTTTACTACTTCTTTCAGAATCTCTGCTTTATTCTCTCCGTTTACAAGAAGTACGATCTTCTTTGCACGCATAATTGTTCCGATCCCCATAGAAACTGCTTTTCTCGGCACATCTTCTTTCTTCTCAAAGAAACGCTTATTCGCTTCAATTGTGCTATCTGTCAGATCGATCTCACCTGTTACTTTTGTAAACTCATCTGCCGGCTCGTTGAATCCGATATGTCCATTGCATCCAAGTCCAAGCAGCTGGATTTCTACCTGTCCTGTCTTTGCCATCAGTTCTTCGTAAGCTTTTCCTGCCTCTCCAGCTTCAAATCCAACCCCATCCGGTACATGTACATTCTCTTTGTTGATATTTACATGATTGAAAAGATTGTCATTCATGAAATAATGATAGCTCTGATCATGCTCCGGTGCCAGTCCAATATACTCGTCAAGATTAAATGTAGTAACCTGAGAGAAATCAAGATCTCCAGCCTCATACATTTTAACAAGCTCTTTGTACAGACCAACCGGTGTAGATCCTGTTGCCATACCAAGGATTGTTTTCGGATTCTCCATAATCTCTGCTGCAAACAGTGTTGCTGCTGCCTTGCTCATCTCTTCATAATTCTTCTTTACAATTACTTCCATGTTTAATACCCTCTCATTTCATTATATTTATATCGAGTGCTTTGGAAGCCACCCCATATTTTCATAGATCAAATCTATTTGCTTCCTGCTTCTGTAGATATATTTTATAACTTCTTATTCCTTATGCGAGTTTACCGTAGCTGATTGTCTGTACTAAATCAAACACATCATTTAATACAACCATGTCTGCATCTTTTCCTGCTGCAATAGCACCCTTAGAATCAAGTCCGAACTCTTTCGCCTGATTTCCAGAGGTCATCTTTACTGCATCTTCAACCGTAGCACCTGTAAATTCCATAACATTTTTAAATGCCTGAATATATGTAAGGATACTTCCTGCGATCGTTCCGTCTTCCAGTTTTGCCATACCATCTTTTACGATTACGACCTGTCCGCCCAGTTCGCTCTTTCCTTCCGGCATTCCTTTCGCACGCATGGAATCTGTGATCAGCTCGATTCCATCATACCCTCTTACTTTGCATGCAAGTTTCACCATATCCGGTACGATATGCTTTCCGTCACAGATTAGCTCTGCATGTACCCCTTCTGCCAGCATACCATATCCTGTCACACCAGGCTCTCTGTGATTCAGTCCTCTCTGTGCATTGTAAAGATGAGTCACATGTGTTGCTCCGCTTGCATTCAATTCCCCGTATAATGCATTCGAATGTCCTGCACTTAAGACAACTCCTTTTTCCTTGCACCATGTCTCAAATGATGGATCTGCCTCTTCCGGCGCATAAGTAACAATACGCAGGAGACCGCCGCTGATCTCATTCCATTTTGCCAGTGTTTTTTCATCCGGCTTCTTAATATAAGAAGGATCTTGTGCCCCCTTGAACACCGTTGAAATAAATGGTCCCTCTAAGTGAATCCCTTTAATCACCGGGTTCTTCTGTGCCGCATCATGAATATTCTGCATTGCTTTCTCGATGTTCTCATAGGTCTGAGTCATAGTTGTACAGAAATAAGTTGTGATTCCCTCCTGCTTTGTCATCTGCTTAACCATCTCATCAATCTCATCCGGTGTAGCATCCATGTTATCTTTCCCATAACCACCATGACTATGAATGTCAATAAATCCAGGAACAACCATTGTTCCTGCACAACTTACCTCAAGATCCCCTTCTTTCGGCTCGAACCCCGCCATATCACCGACTTCTTCAATCTTCTCATCAAAGCGGATATAGCCATTTTCGATTACACCGTTCCCAGTATAAATCTTCTTCTCCTTGATCAGTTTCATGTTGTTCTACCTCGTTTTCTACTTTTTAGAATACTGGTATCTGTGAAGATACTGAACAGATACGGATCTATTACTGTTCGCAGTTACCTACGAGCAGCAATAGAACTCTTACTTTTCTATTATCTCACAATACAAGGTGAGATTCCATCAATATTTCATAATTTATGAAAAAATCTCTGTCCGTTTCTACTAACCGCAGAACTATAAGAAACACCTGAAACAATAGTAGTTTCCCCCAAACTATTGACAATATCCGCCTAATTGCGGTAAATTAAATGTTATTGTGGGTTAAAAATGCCTTCAATTATGATACCTACGGATTGTATCTGTGCTACGCACTTTGACGATCCTGCCCGATATCATCATATCAATATAAGGAAAGGATAAAAAATTATGAATTGGGAAATCATTACTTTTATTGCGTATTTCGTCATTTTGCTTGGCGTAGCATTAGTATTTTACTTTAACGGTACCAATAAGAACTCTGAGGACTTCTTCCTTGGTGGAAGATCTATGGGACCATGGGTAACAGCACTGTCCGCACAAGCGTCCGATATGTCTGCGTGGCTGCTGATGGGACTTCCGGGATCGATCTTAGCTTTCGGTTTCGGACAGATGTGGATCGGTATCGGTCTTGCATTAGGAACAGCTGCTAACTGGATTCTGTGCGCAAAACGTCTGCGTACATTCTCTAAAGCTGCAGATGATGCAATCACATTACCACAGTATCTGACAAATCGTTTTGCAACAGACTCCAGATCACTGCAGTTGACATGTGCACTGATCTTCCTGTTTGCTTATACAATTTATGTAGCATCTGCACTGGTAGCCGGTACTTCTGTATTCACAACACTGTTCCCGACAGTTTCTCCTAAGATTGCTATGTTCGCATTCTTGCTGATCATTGTTGCCTACACATTCTTTGGTGGCTTTGCGGCAGTTTGCTGGACAGACTTTTTCCAAGGATTACTGATGATGCTTGCACTGATGCTTGTACCTCTCGTAGTCTGCATCGGTCACAGTGATCTGTTGGATCCTACTGCTCTTACTACAGTATATACGTATACTGATGCTGCTACAGGAGCTGTAACACAGTGTGCTTTCGGAGGCGGTATCTTTGATGCCAGCTGGCAGGATATCGTCAGCGGACTTGGCTGGGGGTTAGGATACTTCGGTATGCCACATATTCTGGTGCGTTTTATGTCTATCGAGAAACCATCCATGATCAAGAAATCTTCTATCGTAGCAATTGTATGGGTAATCATCTCACTGTTCTCTGCTGTCCTGATTGCTTACTTAGGCAGAATGGTTATGGGCGCTGAACTGCTCACTCAGGGAAATCAGAAACTTGTATTCATTGCTATGGCGCGAAGATTCTTCCCGGCAGGCATCTGTGGACTTCTGCTTGCAGCGATCATCGCCGCTTCGATCTCCACTGCAGACTCTCAGCTGTTGGTAGCATCCAGCTCCTTCACAGCAGATCTGTACAAGCCTTTCTTCAGAAAAAATGCTTCTGAAAAAGAGACGCTGATGGTTGGACGTATCCTCGTACTGATCCTCTCCCTGATTGCTTTCGGTATCGCAAACTCTAAGGGAAGCGGTGCTCAGGCTATCATGGATATGGTTGAAAATGCATGGGGCGCTTTCGGTGCTTCTTTCGGACCTACGATTCTGTTGTCACTGTTCTGGAAACGCTTTAATTACCAGGGTGCTGTAGCAGGTGTAATCTCCGGATTCGTTGTAGATCTCGGATGGCTGCTCACAGGAATGACAGATGCCACAGGTATCTTCGAGATTGTCCCTGGATTCTTTGCAAGTTTTCTGATTGCTGTTATTGTAGCAAAACTTACTGCTGAGCCAAATAAAAAAGCTGTTGAAATCTTCGATCAGGGAATCAAAGCGGAAACTGAATAAATTACAAATGTATTATAAAGTCAAAAAATCAGTCGTAAATATTTACGGCTGATTTTTTGTGCGTTTATGATTCATATTTATCTTATTTATATACAAAAAGAAGGGGCTTACATAAGCCCCTTCGACATTTGACACCTGACTCACATCAGTGTTCAAATCATCCTTCAATTGCGATTGTTTTCTTTGTCTCAACTGGTTTTGCCTCTTTCTTCGGCACTGACAGTCTCAGAATACCATTCTCGTATTTTGCTTTGATATCTTCCTGTGTAAGGTTCTCACCTACATAGAAGCTTCTCTGCATTGCTCCGGCATAACGCTCCTTACGGATGTATTTACCTTTCTTGTCTTCCTCATCCTTATCAAGACCCTTAGCAGCTGATACAGTCAAATAACCATTCTCAAGCTCAATGCTGATCTCATCTTTCTTGAATCCAGGAAGATCGATATCTACTTCATATCCTGCGTCATGCTCACGGATATCTGTCTTCATCAAATTCTTAGCGTGTTTACCGTATAACGGATTCTTCTTTCCCCAGAAATCCTGCTCAAATGGGAAATTCATCCAATCATCATCAAATAAGTTTTCTCCAAAAATACTAGGCATCATCATAAGTCATTTCTCCTTTCAATGCTAACTAACTTTGTTGCCTTTTGTGAGAAGATCTCACAATTTATATAAGCTGCTTTCGCAGTTGTTGTCAGAACATTCGGAGGATTCAGAAGTTCATTTCTTTTCTTTTTTCTCTGTCTTCCTTTGTTCTACTTATTATATAGCACGCAGTTTTTAGCCAAGTCAAGAGGCGAGTGCTAATTTTTTAAGATTTTTTTTGCAAACCTTGATTTTACGGTTTGCAACACTTTTTCTTCCTTATAATCATCACTTTTTCTTGATTTGACACCATTTTTTATTTTTGGTGTCAGCTAATTGCTACGCTTTTCAGCTTTATGATTTCACTCTCAATTCTGGTCATTTTGACCAGCATTTTCTTTTGATGGTCTTCCGGCTTGTCGTTTCATCGCATTCAATTTCATCTTATAAGCCCATGCCTTCTCACTCGGCAATAACTCCTCTCTCTGAATATTCGCATCCACCATCGCGATTACCGATTCATCATCTGTCATTTCCCGGATAATTGAAGGAATCGCAGTAAGCCCTGCCAGCTGTGCAGCATGGAGTCTTCTGTGACCGGAGATCATTTCATAAGTGTCCATTCCGGTCGGATCAGGACCGGTGAAAGAACTCCATTTGTCTTGATGCTTTCCATGAGCCGTGCCATTGCTTCATCCTCCTTTACCTTGAACGGATGATTCTCGAATGGCCTCAGACGCTCCAGACCGATCTCTACAACTTTCTCAACGGCAGGATCGAATAGTCGGTGTTCATCGTCTGATCTGCTTTTAAGTTAATGACATTGTCCTTTTTCAGCTATTCATTTGCAATAAAAAACGGAATGATTTCGCGATTTCTGCTAATCATTCCGCAACGTCCCGTGCGGGAATCGAACCCACATCTAGTGCTTAGGAGTTCAAGATACCACTGAAAACATATATAATTCTTAGTAAAGTTAAGTCAAGGAAATCCTTGATTTTCCTAACTATTCTGTTGCTCACTGCCAAAATAAGAAAACCTGTTTTCATCTCTGTAAAACACCTTTCGGTGCTCGGAGCACCCGGAGGATATAACCATTCCGTTCCATTGAGTTCACTCGGTTGGCCACCATTACGATTCAGCTTGTAACAATGATCACTTGATTTTCTTATTAGATTACATATATTATAACGTGTACAGGGTCGGATGTCGATGGGTTTTTGACCATATTTTACTCTAATTTACTCTTATAATCTTCTACTTTATAAGCCTTTCTCTTTGCTCCAATATCGCAATATAATTATCCAACAAAAAATTCATATCTTGGGGTACTCCTTTTTTTATGTTGCCCGTTCCTGCCAAATCTTTTATTGCCTCTTTTTCTATCCTGTCTTTAAAGAACATTTCAAGATTTTCTTCTCGAATCCACTCTTTGAGTTCTTCATCCCCACCGGTAAAATAAAAACTAAAATCTCCATTCTCAAAACATTCAGACAAAAAATAAGGCATATAATCATAATATGGTTTATCACCCCTACGCTGCATGCTTCTATCCTTTAATATCATAACATTGCATCTTTTCTGTCCTAAATCGAACAGCCTAATCAATTTCATTACAATACTATTTTCCAATGGAAGCAGTTGTGGTATGTTTCCAGCTATTGCCCTTAAGAATTCCCCTTTTTTATCTTTATTGTTTATATCTCCATATTGATTTAATACCTTATAATCGTTAATACGAACTAATACGAATCGTAGTGGTAGCCACAACGAGAAAATTGTATCCGCATATAAATTTCCATCTGTTAAAATACAATCCAGATCATTATTCTTCCTGTATTCATCATGCTCTTGTTTATGAGCAGCATAATTACCTTTAGGCTTATTCCGATTATAATCTATCCATGACTGTATTTTCTGTGTTATCGGCTTATATATGATTTCTCTTACCGCATCTACCAAACCATAATAAAGCAGGCAATCTTTAACCCTCGCTTCCGGATGCGAATATTCAACAATAATCCGACCTGTTGGCTCAACAACATACCATATACCATGTTTTGTCTGCTTCCAAGTAGGATTTGAATACTCCGAAATACTATTAAAATAATTTCCCGAAGTGCCTCCACAGATTATGATATCTGGCTGACACATATTTATTTGATTACATAACATCTCTCCATTATTTATAGCTGCCTCTGTTATCTGTTCAACTGCAGAGGTATGGCTACCAGGGGTCTTTTTCACATTCACAACTGCTATCCTTTGCAGATTTTCTATTCTTTGTTCTTCAGTTATACTTTCTAACTCTTTCCATGGTATATCTCGCTCTAAATGATTTATTCCTATCACCCACCTGGTAACATTGTCCCATGTTTGCTTTCTTCCACCTTCACGAAGAAATTCTCTTAAATCCCAGTCTTCTCCACCATTTACCTCTTTTAGTAAAAATAGAATTTTTATCCCGCTTTTCCAGTAAAATTCATGATTGACTATGCCATCCCTTATAAAGCCCGAAAACTTTACTGCCCAATCATCCAAAAAAATGTTTTCTTTTTTCAAGTGTTCATTTATCATCTTTTATTTTCTCCTCGATTACCCAACAAATCATCTTTATCTGTAGCATAACCTACTTTTCCTTATATCTTTTTACAAAATTCCTATACCCATCATGTCTATTGCATGAAAAATCATATTTACTATAACCCAATGATTACTAGATCATCTAACTACCAAAGCCTATTATTTGTAATGCTTCCCAAATTAAACTTACTGCCAAAAATATTCTTAGGATAGCGATTTTCAACAAATACTATCAATTCGTCTACCTTGCCAATTACAATATTTTCTATAGCAATTCTACCATGATGAAACATCTGACCTTGTTGCCTTCTGCGATACATTATCATCCGCTACTAATTGCAATGCGTGATGTAGCTGCATCAGCTCGTATTTTTCACTGTTCTCTTATCATATAGTTAATTTAATACTTCAACTACATAGCAGTCCTTTTCAAATACTTTTTTCACATCTACTATTCTGCATTTTGAACCACAATTTAATAATAGCTCTTTTTCATGCATAAAAATAGGAACCCAATAATTTATATATGCGCATGCATATCCTTTTGGAATTAGATATATTACATATGCTGTAGTTGTATTTTTGAATATATATTTTGACACATGAGTTCCCTTAAAATCCTTATTTTCAAAAATTTCATTTTTACTAAATTTTTTTATATAATCACATTCTATCCTGTTAATTGTTCTGTACGTTACAATGTTATTATTTATTTTTGCTCTGGAAATTGCATTTTTCAGTATTTTAACTTTATCATTTTTTTTGCAATCATTTTGTGTACTATTTCTTAAATATGCATTGATATTCCTCTTTCCCGGAGTAACTGTTCCTATCCTATATTTTCGTATTTCCTTAACTTCTTCTCTTGTAAGTTCCTTTTTCCACTTTTTATATTCTTCTCTTAATATTTTACTTTTAATTGCATGGTATTCCATGTTTAAATCCATGATTACACTGTCTATTGCTACACATCTTTTACGAATTAACTCAATCACTATCTTTCATTCCACCTTTTTTTATTTATTGCTATAATATAGAATACCACAAAAAAGATATCGCACAGATATATCTTATCCACGCGATACCCATATTTTCTTCATTATACTTTTATTGTCTTGCCAGGCTAGTCAGCAAAGCCGCCATCTCCGGATTTCCCAGAACTTTCATCAAAAGTTCGGCGTCCACACCTTCCGGAACAGCCATCATGTTTGCTGCCTGATCAGCATCTGCACCCTTCATCTGCGGATTAAGATTTTCCTTATTATAAAAGGCATTCTCCATTCTCTCTGCATTCTTCCGCCGGTCCTCATCAATGATATGACCATACACTTCCGTTACCATGTCCGCCTGTGCATGTCTGGAATCCCCCTGGACTGCTTTGATATCTCCACCGCTCAGTTTCAGTTTGTATGTGACACTTGTATGGCGCAGACTATGAAAAACCACATCCGGAAGACCTTCTTTATCAATTACTTTCTGCATCTGATCCCGAATATAGCTGCCATTGATCGGCATTCCAAAAGTAGTCGCCATTATCAGGTTGTAATCGGTATACTCACTGCCAAGTGCCTCCTTTATCTCATCCTGTTCCTTTTTTATATCAATAAGGCACTGTGCAACAAACCCTAGTATATAGACTTTGCGCTCGCTGGCATCGGTCTTTGGTGTTTTCAGCACCCTGACCGTCTTATTATTCTTCCTTTGGGATGGGAAGATCAGAAGACTTCTTTTGAATCCAGCTCCTCAACAGCTTCCTTTGATACACGCTCCACCTGTTTGTTAATAAAGACATATGCCCTGTTCTCTGAAATAGCTTCTTCTGATATATCCACACAGTCCCATGTCAGCCCAAGCAGCTCTCCTATTCGGACCGTTGCTGCGAATGCCAGATGAAATGCTACTTTGAGCCATTTATTCTCACACGCATCGATTGCCTGCATCAGCATTTCCGCAGTCCAGATTTCACGCTCCTCAGCTTTATACTTCGGCAGTGTCGCATCTGTTGCCGGATTCTTGTCCATCATATCCCACTTTACCGCCTGAAACAGCTCCTTAGTACCTTATGTATCTGATGAACTGTCGCAGCTGTGATCAGCTTGTCCCCATCCGGATTCCTTGAACTCTTTACAGCCGGCATTTTCAGAAGATCCGTATAATACTTCTCCATAAAATGGTTGTTGATCTCAGACAGCTGCACCTCTCCGATCGTGGGAATAATATAGTTATTGATCAGTCCTATATTTCCATCATAAGTAGCAACTCCCCACTCATTATGTCCGTAGATTCTGACATATTCCTTTATAAGTTCTTTTACCTTGGTGCATTTTGGTACAACAAATGTTCCCAGGGACTGCTTATACTCAATCTCCTTTTTTCGCTTTTCGGCTTCTTTCAGCGTGGTATAGCCTTCCGACTTCTGGTGCTCCATGCCATCTGCATCCATTTTGTGATTGTTCCGCTTGTAACTCCTGCAAGAGCCGCTGCCTCTGATCGGGAAATATATTCTTTTGTCTCCATACTCTCCTGATTATCCTGCTTTACAGGCCCCGGTTCCTTCACAACCTGATATACACTCTGCGCATTCAGAAAATGCTGAAAACTTTTTCTACTTCCTACCGGAGCAATCATTGCCTTGCGCGGAACTGTTATATTCTGGTGTTTCCCCGGACAGTTGCTGCAATTATTTTCTGCAAGTTCAGAAATGCTGCTGCTCGGCATTCCGGCACTGAGGATTATTTCCATTTCCTTTGTGATGTCTGCAATTACGATTCTTTGCGGATACTTTTCCTCCGGGCTTGGAAATGGCATTATTAACATGGTTGGTGCTGCCATCCGTCAGCTTATTTTACTGGTTCCATGCCTTTGGATTTTTATAAAAATCTCTGGCATTTCACATGGCTGGTATGCCTTCTAGATTGCAGAAATCATTGCATGTATTTACAGTTATTGTATGTCACATAAATTGCTAAAATAAAAGGGCATGAATCCACCTATAGATTCATGCCCTTTTATTTATTCAATCCTGTCGGAATACCGATACTTACAAAAAATTTAAATGGTCTATTGCTTAAAGCTTTAAAGATAAATCCGGATGTTTTTCTATCCACTTCTTCATGTCATTTCTCCTTCTTCCAGTTTTAATCTTTCATCAGTTCAAAAAAATGAAAGTCTACTGTACCTTTTCCCTGAAATCTGGAGAATAATGCTCTTTTTCCTCTTGGGATGTTTAAGGCACCTTTATAAGTATGCATTTCTTTCTCTCTGTTACTCACTTCAATCTCTGCACAAATATTTTCAAAATCAGATTTGTCAGAAACCTGCATTGTTCCCTTTGCATTCCCCTGTATAGTAATTCCGATCTGATTTGCCTCTCCCATTTCGAAATATTTAAAACCAGCGACCGACCCATTCTTCATATTTGCAATGTACTGATCTCCATTATTTTCTCGATCTTTTCCACTCTGCGTGAAATAAGGATGATCTTTCAATTTTTGTTTCGATGACTTTCCATCATATCGTCCTGTTCCATTTATCGACCACAAATTGCAAGCTATTCTTGCTTCATAAGCTCCTATCCCTTTCAACGCTCCTTGATTTAAGCCACAGCTTGTAATTTCTGCCTGCTGAAAGCCTCCGTCATTTCTACGTTCCAGTTTTTCTGCACATGCCTGTCTTGCATAAGAACTACGATTTGTCTGTCGATGATAAAAGATATACCATTGATCTTCTATCTGAAGCATTCCCCCATGTGTATTTCCTAAATAATTAGAGGCATGTGTCTCATCTTCATTTCCATTCAAATAAAGATCACCAATATCTACCAGAACGCCTCCATAAGTAAATGGACCTTTAGGTGAATCTGCCATTGCGTAGCAAAGATCATGATTGTGTTCTGATGAATATACAAAACAATATTTTCCATCCACTTTTCGTATAGAACTTGCTTCAAAAAAAGCATGATCCTGAAAAGCACCCTTTTTTCCTTTTGTAGGAAATAGAAGTTCTGGGCCGGATTTGATTGTAATCATATCCTGTTCCAGTTCCAGAACAACTCCGCCTTCATTGGTCAGATTACGTCCTCTGGAAGCAACAGCCGGAACCTTAGTAGCAAATCCGGAATAAAGATATACTCGCTTATCATCATCTACCAATATCCCCGGATCAAACGGAAATGGTTCCCCACTCTTTTTTCCCCATACATGTCCATCTTTAAAATGAACATGTCCGTAAAATTCGTACTTGCCTGCCGGAGTATCACAGACAGCAACTCCCATCTCACCCATGAAGTCGAAGGCATAATAGAGATAGTATCTTCCATCTGGTCCCTGTGTAACATCTGGTGCATACAAACAGCGAATTCCTAATTTATTAGAAGGATCCTGATTTTTTCTGTATATAACACCTTCATATCTCCAATCAGAAAGATCTGTCACAGGTGCAGACCAACAAACATAATCCTTCACACAGAAAATCGGCGCTCCAAAGGAATCATGAGAGCCATAGACATATACTCGATCTCCAAACACATAGGGTTCTCCATCCGGGATATATTCCCAGCTTGGCAGATATGGATTAAATACCTGCTGTTTCATTCCTATCATCTCCTTGTATCATTATATTATAGTTTCTTTACTGAACACATCTTATCACAAAATATGTAATGTCATTTTTTTATTTCATAAAATGTATTTCCCATTTCACAAATAGTAAGCTTTTTCAAAAATTCCTCTCCAGCACAATATAAGAAAAGACGTAAGTCACATTTCTATGACTCACATCCTTTCTTGCTCATGTTTTACCTTTTTATAACAAACTATTTTCGGAATGTATTTTCACAGTCATATACATTCCATAATTATCTTCTCGCATCTGTCGTACCCAAGCTTGGAACTATTCAGACACAACGTATAATTGCTGGCTTTTCCCCATTTCTGATCCGTATAAAAATTGTAATTCGCCATACGCCTTTTATCTGTATCTGCCATCATTTTGACAGCTTCCTTTTCTTCTACATTATATAACCCCATAATTCGCTGTGTTTTTTCCGGCATATCCCCATGGATAAATACATTCAGTACATCATCCCGGTCTTTCAGAATATAATCTGCATTTCTTCCAATGATCACGCAAGGCTCCTTTTCAGCCAGTTCTAAAATAACTTTCCTCTGTGCCTCATACACCATGTCTTCTACTGATTTTCCTGTGATATCACGTCCAGCAAATGCATATGCAAACAAGCCTTTTTTCGGAGATAATTCCGCATTTTTCTGAACATACTCCGGTGACAAACCGGACTTCTCTGCAATGTCATTAATGATATTTTTATCATAATAAGCAATTCCAAGTTTCTTTGCTACTTCTTCTCCGATAAAACGTCCGCCGCTTCCGAATTCTCTGCTGATTGTAATAATTCTTTTTTTCATCTCCGCTTCCTCCTTAACTTAAAACATCAACTTTATTTTTTCTGATTTTCTTTAAGAACATATATCCCACAAAACATGACACTATTTCAGTAATCGGAAATGCCCACCAGATTAATGTAACTCCCATCTGGCCATTTCTGACAAATATCGAAAAAATTCCGGCCAGTGGCAGAATAATGATAAGCTGTCTCAAAAGCGAAATTACCAATGATTCCACACCACCGTCCAATGCCTGATAAATACCCTGATAAGCAACATTAATTCCGGCAAACAGAAAGCTGACTGAGATTACCCTCATTGCTCCGATAAAATATTCTCTTGACTGTCCTGCATTAAACAGTGTCGCGAACGCCCCAGGGAAAATCTCTGTAATAGCAATTCCAAGAATCATTAATGCAATCGTATAGATCAGACCATATTTGATTCCATCCTTTATTCTCTTCTTACTTCTCATTCCATAAGCAAATGCAAGGATCGGAGTGATCGCGTCACGCAGACCAAATGCAAGGAAGAGAACAAACTGCTGCACCTTATAGAACAAACCATATGCTGTCTGTGCTGACGGATTGAACTTCAGGATCAGATTCATTACATAAACCATAATCGACATCAATGCCTGTGCAATGATCGCCGGAAGTCCGATTGCATAGATTTCTTTTATAACACCGCCATCCGGCTTCATATATTTCACCCCATGCTCAAACTCTTTATTCAATTTTATATGGAAAATGAACAGCAATACTGCGGACGCTACCTGACCAATTACCGTTGCATAGGCCGCGCCTTTCACTCCCATTTCCGGGCAAGGTCCAATACCATAGATCATGATCGGATCAAGAATAATATTTACAACTGCTCCGACCACCTGACCGATTGTGGAATAAAGGGATCGTCCTGTTGCCTGTAATAACTTTTCGAATAAAGAGAAGAAAATAATTCCAAAAGAAATCACGCAGCATATCCGCAGATAACTGACACCCATCTGAAAAACTTCTGCATCTACTGTCTGGGATGAAATGTATGCTTTCACTTCAAAGATGCCAAACAATAAACAAACCACATAAATGATCACTCCCAGGAACAGACTGTTTCCGGCCACCTTTGCTGCTTTTTTACTATTCCCCTGGCCAAGCGTTCTTGCCAGAAGTGCATTGGTTCCGACACCTGTTCCGATTCCCACTGCTACCATAAGCATCTGAACCGGGAATACCAGTGTCAATGCATTTAATGCTGCCTCACTGCCCACTCTCATATTTCCTACAAATGCACTGTCTACAATATTGTAGACCGCCTGCAATGCCATAGATAAGATCATCGGGATTCCCATCTGGACCATCAGCTTATTCACCGGCATATCCTTCATTTTGTTGCTTTCCACCATTTTGTTTTAACTCCTCTCTTTTCTGCACAAAAAAAGTGCGCACCTTGTCTTATAAGCTGGACTTACGCTGACAGGCTACACACTTTTTCATGGCGATATTCTATTTGTAACTGTTCAGAGCCAAGCAAAATTTCATAAAACAGGTGTAAAATGCTTGCATTTTTAAGACTGTTTTTGAAATTTTATTTGGCGGATACGCCACACCGACGAAATGCGTAGCATTTTGGAGGTTGCCTCTGAACAGTTACTTCTATTTTAATAAGAAAACGAGCAGCCGGTAAACTGGATTTACGCTTACTTGCTACTCGTTTGTAGTTATTATATTTCCTGTTTTATTAAAAGTCAAACAAAATTTTCTTTACTTTTCTACCCTCTAACCAACTCTCTGAGTTTATCCAGATCTTCCTTATCCGGATGTGATAAAGCACGGTCAAAGTTTGCGATCAGCAGATCAAGATTTGGCATATGATCCGGCTGCTCTTTCATTTTCACATAACGGTCTCTCACCGCTTGCGGCATCTTTCCCTGACACATATATTCACCAACCACCTGATTGCTTTTATCCATAGAACTCTTAACGTTATTCAGAACCTTCTGGAAATATGCTTCATTCTCACCAAACCCGGCTGTTCCAAACAGAAAGACTTTTTTATTCTTTATCTTCTGCAATAATTCCAATGCGGACTTATCTGCATTTCCCTGATCTGTCCAGAAACCAATATAAAGCATTTCTGATATCGTTTCTTCGATTTCGCTTGTTCCGAAATAATCACAATTCTCCTGCGGCAATGCATCACGGATCGCATTTGCCAGCTCTGCTGTATTTCCTGTTTTGCTGCTGAATATGATTGAGTATCTTTCTTCCTTCATACTATAACCTTCCTTCTAAGCTAAACCAATTCTGGAACAATATCTTCAGACTTCTTATTTCTGCTTGATTTCCATAATAACAGTTTTTCCGGCCTGAACTTCTCCCTCTTCACATACAAGCTCTTTCCCTTCAAGGCTTGAACCGATGACGATCGGTGTGATGGAATTACGTCCTGTTTCTTTGATAAACTCAAGGTCTGCATCTGCAAGAAGATCTCCTGCTTTTACCTTGTCTCCTTCTTTTACATGGATCTGGAAACATTTTCCATTCAGTGCGACTGTCTCAAGTCCGACATGTATCACAACTTCTACTCCGTTATCGGAAGTAACAGCATAAATGTGACCTGTCTCTGCTACTTTTGATACAGTTCCATCAACCGGGCTTACAACCTTACCTTCTGTCGGAACGATTGCGATTCCATCTCCAAGAATCTTCTCTATAAAAATAGGATCCGGCACTTCTGTGATTGCTACTGCTGTACCGGTCATAGGTGCTAAAATTGTTTCAAATACATTCTCCTGATTGCTCATATCTAACTCCTCCTTAGACATCTTTCATCCACTCATTACTTCTCTTACCAATTAAAAAATTATAGTCACTGTTTCTGCGAATATCAATCCCATTTTTTGATTTATTTGTGAATTCTATGTTTTGCATATTTTTCCACGCTAGTATCGTTTCTTCTTATTCATAATGATCAGTAAATCTCTACAAAAGTCTTATAGAAATCATATACCTTACCGTCTTCCTGTGCGCAGAGTAGGAATCGACTGATCACATCCCCTGTTTTATGATATTGCTGTAGATATTCTATATGTTTCTGCAAGTCATTTGGATAATTCTCGGCAACTTCTTCTTTCATAAGAAATGTCATATATCTGCCGCCATGCTTACGCCAGATAATATGTGACTCGTCAAACACATTGCTCGCGTCCGGCAAGACAGTCAGACCACGTTGTTCCTGCTGCAGCGTGTCCGTATGCTGTACGCGGGAATAAAGATACGGATCTTCAATATATTGAAGTAACTTCTCCTGCTCAATCAACTCAAAAGAGACAATGCACTCCGTATCGATCTCTGTTTCCTGATAAGGCATTCTTCTCAGTTCTTCCAACGTCTTCACCGCCTCAATATGCCTTTGTAATTTTTTCATCCGAAGTCTTATCAATTCCTGTTCCTGTTCAAGCTCCGATAACTTCTGTTCAAACAGATTTGCCTGTTGTTTCGGTGTATTGGATTTCATCTCTCGGATCTGCTTTAACTGAAATCCGAGATTTTTATAAAAGATCACATCAGAAATTGTCATCAGATCTTCTACCGCATACTCCCGATAATGACTTGTCTCCCCTTTGTTCGGAGATAGAACCTGCATCTCTTCCCAATAGCGCAATGTAGATGCGGGAATGTCAAAGAAATGGGATATCTCTCCTATTTGAAATTCCAAAGCTATATTTTCCACCTCCTCTTGATGATTAGATGATCTTTTTCTCTTCATCGTTCATGAAGATACCGACATCTTGCTACTGGTATTTTAGCAATCTTTTTATTGACCTTCAAGTACCTTTAAGGTTTATCCTATACTAAGATATTTTTTTAACAAGGAGGCTTCCTTATGGAAAAAACTCTTATATTTCGTTCGGTAGATGAGATTCGATTAAAGAAATTATTACGCTTTATCATTCCAACTTATCTGACCTCATTATTTACTACAGTTTATACGATCGTTGATGGAATCTTTGTTTCTGCTTATGTTGGAACAAATGCACTTGCCGCGATCAATGTTGTCTATCCACTTGTAAATATTCTATATGGTATTGCACTTGCTTTCGCTACAGGAGGAAGTACACTTGCCGCTCTTCATATCGGTGGAAAGAGAAATGATGAAGCCAGCCGGACTTTCTCTATAAGCATGACTGCTGCCATTGTCATTGGCGCTCTTGTTTCTGCACTTATTCTTTTCCGGTTGCCGGTCATCCTGCAGATGCTTGGTGCAACCTCACTGCTGATGGCAGATTGTAAAGCTTATATCTACTGGTGGCTGTTCGGTGCTCCGATCGTGGTTGGAAAAGAGATGTTCACTTATTTCATCCGTGTTGACGGTTCTCCAACGTACAGTTTTCTGACAGCACTTTCCGGAGGGATTTTTAATATTGTTTTCGATTACATTTTTATCGGACAGCTCCATATGGGAATTACAGGTGCCGCACTTGCAACCTTCCTCGGCCTTCTGCTTTCTTTCGTAATGGGAGTGGTTTACTTTGTAACACATCCAAACTTCCTTCATTTTACATTCCGCGGACTGTCCATAAAGGAAGCATTTCATAGCATGATCAACGGAACTTCTGAATTCGTAAACCAGCTTGCAATTGCGATCACAACCGTTGTCTTTAACCGAAGTACCCTACTTTTCGCCGGAGAAGACGGCGTTGCTGCTGTTTCAATCATCATGTATTTACAGTTCTTATGTATCGGAATTTATTTTGGATTTTCTATGGGACTATCAACGCCACTAGGATATGCTTACGGAGACAGAAATTTCTCTGTCTGTCGTGTTTTAGAAAAGTACGCTTATCGCTTCTTTGCGATTGCACCGATCATTCTCTACGGATGCACTTATCTGCTGTCACCAATTGGGGTACGTTTCTTTGCATCTCCCGACAGCACAGTCTTCGACATGGCAGTTTCCGGACTGCGCTTATATGGACTCGGATTCTTATTTTCAGGAATCAATATCTTCGCAGCAATCCGTATGATGACATATGGCAAAGGATATATCTCAGGTATGATTACTTTCCTTCGTTCCTTTGCTCTGCTACTTCTTTTCCTGACAGTTCTTCCGAGGTTCTTGGAATTAAATGGAATCTGGCTGGCAGTACCGGCAGCTGAGATATTGACACTGATTGTTGCTCTTTGGACGTTGAGAAAAAAGACAGTAGTTTAACCCAACTATGTTAAAGAAGACTAAAAGACGGAGGTTTCTGACATTTTGTAATTAGAAACCTCCGTCTCTTTTTCATGAAATTTTATCTTTTAGAATCCTACTCGACTGTCTCCCAGTTCATTCTTCCATATCTAAGTGTCATCTCCTGGATTTCCTTCTGCAATTTCAATGACAACTGTCTTGTATTCACTCTCCACTTCCAGTTCTTTCCTACCGTAGACGGAGTGTTGATACGACAATTATTTCCTAACCCTAAATAGTCCTGCATCGGAATAACACACAGCTTTGCACTGCTTCGCATAATCAGGCTGATCAGAGATTTATACAGTTCCCTTTCCGGTGTGTACTGGTCACACATGTAATCTCTCGCCAGTTTCTGCTCCTCTTTTGTGATACTGCTCCACCATCCAACGATTGTCTCGTTGTCATGAGTTCCTGTATAAGCCACACTGTTCACCGGGTAGTTATGTGGAAGATAATCATTCGCACAACCTGAGTCACGGGAATCAAATGCAAATTCCAGAACCTTCATTCCCGGAAAACCACTCTCGCGGACCAGCTCACGAACAGAATCTGTCACATAACCAAGATCTTCGGCAATAACCTGCTTCCATCCAAGTGCCTGTTCCACTTTGCGGAACAGATCGATTCCAGGACCTTTCTCCCAATGTCCTCCGATCGCATTCTCTGCCCCATACGGAATTGAAAAGTATTCATCAAATCCACGGAAATGATCGATTCTGACAACATCATACATCTGGAATACATAATGCAGTCTTGAAATCCACCATGAATATCCTGTCTCTCTATGATAGTCCCAACGGTACAGCGGATTTCCCCACAGCTGTCCTGTCGCAGAGAATCCATCCGGCGGGCATCCGGCTACAGCTGTCGGAACATTTTCCTCATCTAACTGAAACAGTTCTGGATGCGCCCAGGTATCCGCACTGTCCATTGCAACATAGATCGGGATATCTCCAATGATCTTGATTCCCTTTTCATTTGCATATGCCTTTAATTTCATCCATTGCTCGTGGAATTTAAACTGCATGTACTGCTGGAATTCAATATCATAATACAGTTCCTCTCTGTAATAATCCATTGCCCATTTCCAACGGAGACGGATATCTTCTGCCCATTTTGTCCACTCTACATTGTCAAATCGTCCTTTTACAGCCATGAACAGTGCATAATCTGACAGCCACCAGCTATTCTCATTCACGAATTTCTGATACTCCGGATTCTCACTGATCTTACTTCTCTCATAAGCCTTTCGAAGCAGTGGATAGCGTCCTTTATAAATCTTCTCGTAATCAATAGAACCCTTTACTTTTCCCCAGTTTACCTTCTCACATTCTGCACGTGTCAGGACCCCTTCCTCAATCAGTTCATCAAGACTGATAAAGTACGGATTTCCTGCAAATGTAGAAAAAGACTGATACGGAGAATCCCCATAACTGGTCGGTCCAAGCGGGAGAATCTGCCAATAACTCTGGCCTGCTCCTTTGAGCCAATCTACAAATTCATATGCGCTTTTTGAAAAACAACCGATTCCATACTCGGACGGTAAACTACTGATCGGCATTAAAATACCTGCTGCTCTTTCGCTCATTTTATCTTCCTCCTCTTAATCTTCTACCTCGATCATTACTCCATAATGATCGGATACTACCGGGTAATTCTTACCATTACATACCACTTTCGATGACTTTACTTTTTTCTGCGTATTACAGAAAATGTAATCCAGACGTTTGGCATCTTTCACTGCTCCACCGCCTTCTCCATCGCGCCATCCATCGATTTCTTCTTCCACTGTAACACCGGAATCTTTCTGTTCTGCATCAACTCTTCTATACATTGCAAGTGCAACACCAAGCAGAAGGCCGGTTGCTCCAATCATCTGTCCGACTTTGAAACGGGCCGGTGTTACTGTTGTGAGCAGAGTTTTATAAGCTTCCATATTTCCTGCATCTTTGTAATTGATCAGATCAGTTACCCATGCAAGCCACAGCGGATCCTGTCCAAATACCTGCTTTCCGGCATTAATTCCTGACTGTACAACCGGCCATACAACTGCAAGGATCAGAGAAATAATTACTGACCATGCGATACATACCATTGGTACGAAGCGTTTTCCATTGAAGAAAGATAATGCATCCGGTAATTTGCGGTAATTATAATATTTATTGTAAATAATTTCTCCTTTAGATCTCCCTGCATACCATCACATCCTGTGGCACGCCTCTGTTCGTTGCATTATTCCATGCAACCGTTTGCATTAATTATATGTACGTTTTGTACGAAATGCAATTCTATTTATAGATCTATTTTCTATTTCTGCCTTTTGCACAATTTATATGCTCTGTTTTTGTACATTCTCACAACAGTTTCTATGCAAAAAACTATGCAACAGATTTGACATCATTGCGTTCTTTCACTAAAATAGTAGGTGACGAAATGCGTAGCATTTTGGAGGTTGGCTCTGAACAGTTACGTGAAAATAAAGGGAAATAGGTATCAGACTCCTGACATCCTCATTTCCTCACAGGAGGGAAAATATGGCAGTAACAATTAAAGATGTGGCCGCTTTGGCAGGTGTATCACCTTCCACTGTCTCCAGAACTTGTAAGAATAACCCATCCATCAGCACAGAAACAAAAGAAAAAGTTCGTAAAGCGATGATCGAACTTGGTTACGAAGTAAACTTTCAGGCCAGCAATCTTGCTTCTCAGTATTCCCGCACGATCGGGATTATCCTTCCGGCATCTGCCCGTGAAGTATATGAGAATGCTTTCTATCTTGAAGCAATTCGCGGCATCAGCCACTACTGTAACCAGAGACAATACATGTCTACTGTTGTGACAGGTCAAGATGAAGATGAGATCTTAAAAGCGATTCAGTCTATGTCACGAAGTGGAAAAGTAGATGGGTTCATCGTTCTTTATTCTCGAAAGGACGATCCGATTATTGATTATCTCTTCAGCGAAGGACTTCTTTATATCTTGGTTGGAAAAGCAACACAGTACACAAATCAGACATTATATATTGACAATGATAATCTTCTTGCCGGAGAGGACGCGACCGAATATCTCTATCAGCTCGGTCATCGCAAGATTGCTTATCTGGGTTCCGACAGTTCACTGACTTTTGCCGCAGACAGAAAAACCGGTTACCAGATGGCATTGACTAAACACGGAATCCCTTTCCGTCCGGAATACTGCGCGGAAGTTCTGAATGTATCAGGAGATAACATAGACGCAATTTCTTCTCTGTTACTGCAGGATGAACCGCCAACTGCAATCGTTGTAAGTGATGATATTCTTGCCGTTTCACTTGAAAGAGTGTGTCTACAGAATCATGTTTCCATCCCTGAAGATTTGTCGATCATCTCTTTCAACAACTCTCTGTTTGCAAGATCGACATCTCCACAGCTTACTTCAATTGATATTAATTCCAAGCAGCTGGGTATCGAGGCGGCATCACAGATGATCAATCATATTGAGAATCCGAATCTTGTTGCAACAAAGATCATCGTGCCGCACCAGCTGATTGAACGCGACAGCTGTTGTAAAATAAATGGATAATAGTTTTGGGAACACTACACCTCTCTATGGTTCTAAACAATACGCAACGAAGATCACAATACTGATATCTACAAAAACGGAGAGTTCTGACATTTTTTCAATCAGAACTCCCCGCCCCTTTTCACCATTTTAGCATTTATAAGACCTTATATTTTTCAAATATTTCCAAGTACTCCTGCTCAACATCCTTGAATGCTCTCACCGTATAATCAGGTACCATACACGTCTCCGACTTGTCTCCTTCTGAGTCTTCACCCAGTAAATATTTCATATCATACCACAATACCGCATCATCAATCTCTTTGATCAGCTTCTCTTCCTGCTCATCAAGTGGTGAACCCAGGAACTTGGTATACAAAACATCAAGCAAATGATTCTCCTGCTCTTTATATACTGTCATAAATTGCTTCAGCGGACGCGGCACGTCTGACATGTAACACTCACTTGCATCATGCAAAAGTGCACCCTCGATCACACGATTGCTGTATCCTCTGGCTACGGCTTCCTTCGCACACAGAATGCAATGTTCTCCCACCGACCAGAACGTACTGACCTGACCGTTTCCTCGGCAGATCATCGGAAGTGCATGGGCGATATCTACGATGTTGATCAGCTCCGGATCTGGATTGATCGGATCAAAATGGTTTCCTGTGTATGTTGTGATGTAACTCATAATAAACTCCTACTCTCTTTAATATAATTCCATAAACTCTCATCTAAATCTATCTCTTCTTTTACTTTGAGACCTTGTCTCATTTATAACTTCTTGGATATCCCTATACGGCACACTTGTAAAAATATCTCTAAGTTCATCTGCCATATCCAATGCCATCGCAATCTTCGTTAAGGAAAGTAATGAAATCATTCCTGTCGTCTCAAACCTTTTAATCGAACCATAACTCACACCACTCATAGATGCTAATTTTTCCTGTGAAATTGAACGTCTCTTTCTAATATTGCGCACTCTTTGCGCAAGCTTTTGATCCAGTTCTTCTGCTGTTTCCCATACTAACTGTTGCATTCATACACCTCACTCTATGGATAATATTTTATCTATTTTTAACTATTTTATGCATTTTTAGATAATATTTTATCTATTTGAATCATATCACTTTTATCTTTTAATATCAACCAGGCACTTGCAAAATAACTCTAAAACCTCTAAAATTATTGTATCTGCCAAAACATTTAATTAAGGGAGAAAATTTATGAGTATATACGCAATTTACTTCAGTCCAACCGGGGGAACTGAAAAAATAGTTACATTTATAGCTGAACAATTTGGTGAATATCAGAGCATTGATTTATGCGAAAAGACTTCTGATCTAACAAATAATTTTTCCGAAGAAGATCTCTGTATCATCGGAGTTCCTTCCTTCGGTGGACGTGTTCCTGCCATTGCATTAGAGAGAATCAAAGCCCTGAGCGGAAATAATGCAACTGCGATTCTAATCACCGTTTACGGAAACCGTGCTTATGAAGATACATTGATCGAACTTGAAGATACTCTGATTGAAAAGAACTTCACCTGCCAGGCAGCTATTGCGGCTATCGCAGAACATTCCATCATGCATCAGTTTGCAACTGGAAGACCTGATCAGAATGATCTTACAGAACTCGCTTCCTTTGCACAGAAGATAAAAGAGAAAACAAACAACACTGTAAAAACTGATTTTCCGCCAGTACATGTTCCGGGTAACAGACCTTACCGCGAATACGGTACGATTCCGCTTATCCCTGGTGCTTCACATACCTGTGGTTCCTGTGGATTGTGTGCAGCGAAATGCCCGTCAGGAGCAATTCCATCTGACAATCCTACGCAGACTGATAAGGACAAATGTATTTCCTGTATGCGCTGTATCAGCGTCTGTCCAACGCATTCCCGCAAGCTGAATCCACTAATGCTGGCTGCTGCTTCCCAGAAGTTAAAAAAAGCTTGTTCCGGACGAAAAGAAAATGAACTGTTTTTATAAATAAGACTATAAAAACACCCGCTATTTTCATCCTTCTCAAGATAAAATAACGGGTGTCTCTAAATTATTACACTATACCACTACTTCTATCAGTGTCTTGTCACCAAATTGAATTTTCCTATTCGTTATTCTTCATCCTCCAGCTTCACGCACGGCAGATTCCATCTGTAATGCGCTGCTCCGATACGAATCACAAGCACAACTACTGTTCCGATCACAAGCGCCGGAATCTGTCCCCAGCTTCTATATGCCAGTACACAACAGATTGCCCCCGCGATCGATGCACAGGCATACACATGCTTTACAAAAATATATGGTGGAACCCCTGCCATCACATCTCGTAGAAGTCCTCCTCCAACACCGGTCAGCACTCCAAGGAAACTTAAGAAAAACATATTATCATGATATCCTGCTGTCCATCCTGTGGATACTCCGACTGCTGTAAAAATCCCAAGTCCGACCGAATCCATCAGGAACATTAGTCCTGCATAGAGTGCCTGGTATTTACTATGCAACAGTCTCTTATTAATAGAAAGTAAGAGAAATGGCGCTAATGCAGAAATCACTGCCACTTCTACATAAATCGGCTTCACAAATGCGCTCGGTGTCTTCCCCAAAATCACATCACGCATCATTCCACCTCCTACCGCGGTCACCACACCAAGCACCAACACACCGAAAATATCCATCTTTCGCCGGATACCAACCATTGCCCCCGAAATTGAAAATGCGATCGTTCCGATCAACTCGATGATCAAAACGATCAATGTCTGTAAATCCATATTGTTTCTTCCCCATTTCTATACCGATATTTCGACTAATATCAGTAGTTTCTGTTTGAAATTTTATCATAAAGGATTTGCATTTTCAATAATGTTACACATGTTTTGATTCCTTTTTAATTTCGTCACTTTTCTTCTAAATAAATATCCCGTCCCATACATTTCAGCCATTTTCACAATAATTCTCTGAATATTTCCGTTATACAACCTTAATTTTTTCATTTATCACACCTTTTTAAACTTTCAAAACCTTAATTTTTCACCCTACAATTCTCCCTGCTTTTTCCTTCCCCTTGACACCGGGTGCTATAGTGTAACTGTAGCAAAGAAAAAGAACACTTAACAAAACCTACTTATTATTTTGACAAGTTGAAGGCTGCTAAGCGAATTCAGTAATTTGGAGGAAAAGATAAATGAATACTTTAAAAGCTGAAAAAAGAGACATGTCAATCAAAGCAAAAAAATTAAGACGCGAAGGATTTGTAACAGGAAACCTGTTTGGTCGTGAACTGGAAGATTCTATTCCACTGAAATTTGATAAAGCTGAAATAGAAAGACTTCTGAAAGTCGAAAACAAAGGTGGCCAGGTTATGCTGGAAGTTGCCGGTGAGACTTATGACGCTCTGATCAAGGAAGTTGATTACAATCCTTTGAAGGGGTATATAGATGAAATAGATTTCCAGGCACTGGTAAGCAATGAGAAGGTTCACTCTGTAGCAGAGATTCACCTTGTAAACCTCGAGAAACTGTCTTCAGGAGTACCACAGCAGATGCTTCAGGAGATTTCCTTCAAGGCTCTTCCTGCCGCATTGGTAGAGAAAGTCGAAGTTGATGTTGGACCTCTGAAAATCGGGGACACAATTCGTGTTGCTGATCTTCCAATTGCTAAAGACAAAGATGTTGATCTTATGACAGATCTTGATGCAACAGTAGTTACTATCACAGAAGTACACGTAAAAGCTTCTGATCTTACTTCAGATGAAGAGGAAGAAGAAGCCGCAGAATAATTTTAACTTAACAAGCGACAGGCGCAGAGCTTCATAATTGATTCCCTGCGCCTGTTTTTTGCTTTCACTTTTACATCGCTATCTTCCCTTGTTTCTTCCACTTCCGTGTCACATAGATATAATACGGGATCAGTGGAATCAATGCGGAGATCCATGCTGCCGGGTCTGACAGACACACTCCTGCAAAGCTTGCTTTTCCTGCCACAAGAACTACAATTGCAGATCTCGCCGCAAGTTCAAACACTCCTCCGAGCATCGGCACAAGTCCATATCCAAGTCCTTGCAGGGTATTCCTATATAGGAAGATACTTCCCAGGAATGGATAACACCAGAATACTGTATGGAAATACAGCACTGATACTTCAATAACTTTCGTCTCTGATGGGCTGATAAAAAGGTAGGTCAGATATTTACTAAAGAAAAACACCAATATCATCGCAATTACACTGTAAGCCAGAATCATAATCTGTGTACAGCGCACACCTTGTCGTACACGGTCTACTTTTCCAGCTCCCCAGTTCTGTCCCACATAAGTTGCAATCGTTGCACCGAAAGCAACGAATACTGTGCAGATTACATTCTGAATCTTTGCTGCCGCAGAGAAACCTGCCATATAATCTTCCCCGTAAACATTTACAGCACCCTGTACAATAATTGTTCCGATCGCTGTAATAGAAAACTGTAATGCCATCGGAACTCCAAGAGCCATCAATTTTCCGCAAGCTGGAAGAGAAAATCTGAAATTCTCTTTTTTAAGATGCAGAATAGGGAACTTCTTCACGATATATATAAAGCAGAGTACTGCTGAGATTCCCTGTGCGATAACTGTCGCATAGGCACATCCTTCTACACCCATGCCGCCATAAATAATGAACGCCACATCAAGTCCTACATTGATTACTGCTGAAATGATCAAAAAATACAATGGGGATTTCGAATCACCCAGTGCACGCAGAAATGCAGCCAGCGCATTATACGCTGCCGTTACAATCAGACCCGCATAAATAATTCCCATATATGCCTTTACGTCCGGCATAATGCTATCCTTATAATTCATCAAACGTAAGATTGGCTCATTTGCAATTCCAAGACCAATCGTCATAAGCACAGCCCAGCCAGCAGAAAGGTAAATAGACATCGCCACATAATGCCGCATCCTCTCATATTCTTTCGCGCCAAACCACTGTGACACCAAAATAGCAAATCCACTACTCAGACCGTTCAGCCAGCCTGTCACAAAGAACATCAAGGATCCCGTACTTCCAATTGCAGCCAGTGCTCTTACACCAAGAAACTGTCCTGCTATGATTGAATCAGCAATGTTGTAAAACTGCTGAAATATATTTCCCAAAAACATTGGTATCATAAACTGCATGATCAGGCGGGCCGGACTTCCGGTCGTCATGTCATGAATCGTTGTGTTTTTCATTGTTGCATTGTCACTCATACTGTCATTATTTCCTCCAATTCATTACATCCATCACCGATTTTTGTCGGTTATTCATTCTTTTCTGCACCTTCAAGTCTCGCACCTTCCATCATGGCCAGAACAAACTCTTTCATCTCCTGCGCATCCCAGATCTCCGGAACCGGATAAACCGGATTCGCCTCTTTCTGTGCCCATTTTACAATCTGGTTCACGTCTTCTTCCCGGATCATATCCGGATATTTCGGAATTCCAAGTTTCTCTTTTAACTCTTCCATCCACTGGAGAAATGTTTCGGCACGAACTTCGGCTGAGATCATACCGTCCGGTGTATCTACTTCCATCGCACAGATATCACACAAATCCGCAAGCTTATCATACACAGAAGATCCATAGGCACGCATCACATGCGGAAGCAGAATTGCCATCACAAGCCCGTGAGGCACTCCATAGAGCCCGCTGAGCGCATGGCCAATTGCATGAACATAACCCACACTCCCTCTTGTAAATGCGCGTCCCGCATGAAATGCAGCCTCCTGCATATCCTGTCTCGCTTGCAGATTTGTCCCGTCTTCATATGCTGTCAGAAGACTTTCATGAATCAATCGTACTGCCTTACTACACATCAGACGCTCAAAATCACTGTTATATGTATCATTCGTGTATGCTTCCACTGCATGACACAGCGCATCCATTCCTGTCTGTGCTGTTACCTGTGGTGGCAGTCCTACTGTAAGGCGCGGATCAAGTACTGCAAAGCGTGGCATCAATTGCAAATCATTGATTGATGCTTTATGATGTGTCTGAACCTCGGTGATCACCGCTGCAATCGTTGCCTCAGACCCGCTGCCTGAAGTTGTAGGCACGGCAAAGATTACAGGAATCGGACGTAGCACACGGAAAAGTCCCTGTAAGTTCCGAACTGCTTTCTTCGGTCTCGCAACTCTGGCTCCGATCCCTTTTGCACAATCCATCACACTTCCGCCACCAAATGCGATCATGCAGTCACACTTTTCTCCAAGAAATATTCCTACTCCATTTTCAACTTCTTCATCCGTAGGATTCTGAGAAATGCCATCAAAGATAACATATTTCAACTTCTTCTCTTTCATCTCTTCCAGCAGTTCATTAAGAAGCCCCCTCGCACGGATCTTCGGTCCTGTTACAATTAATACTTTATGAAATCCTCTATCTCGAACCGCCTCTGGCAGCTTCTTCACTGCTCCTGATCCACTGAGCATTTTCGGTGAACGCCACGGAAGTGCAGCCATCAAAAGCTTCGCCCCCGCCTGATATACTCTGCAATATTTTTTCATTAAAACTGATTTCACATTTGCTTTCATCTCACACCTACCATTTTCATGAATACTGTGATTTGTATTTTGCCACACTCCTGCTTTGAAATCAATCAATTCTTTCTATATTAAAGGAATTTTTTTAATGTTCCTTTTCACTTGTATATAATAATGCCTAAAAATCTGTCTGATTTTCCTTATTTTCTTTTTTTGTGAAAAATGACAAATGATTTTCGATAAATTTTTCCATTATTTTTGCTATTTTTTTATTTTTTCTATGTAAAATCCTAGCAATATCGCACAAAAAAGAGTATACTAAAGAAGTAGTATTATGAAAGAGAGGGCTTTTTATGAAACACGATAATATGTTGGCTATGATCTTAGCCGGAGGTCGAGGAACCCGCCTCCATGATTTGACAAAAAAAGTGGCTAAACCAGCCGTTTCATATGGCGGAAAATACCGCATTATTGATTTCCCACTTAGTAACTGCGCAAACAGCGGAATTGACATTGTAGGTGTTCTGACACAGTACGAATCCGTACTTCTGAACAGCTATGCAGCAGCAGGAAGAAGATGGGGACTTGATGCGAAGGACAGTGGAGTTTATGTGCTCCCACCACGTGAGAAAGCTGATGCGAACCTTGATGTATACAGAGGAACAGCTGACGCTATTTCCCAGAATATTGACTTTATAGATACATACTCCCCAGACTATCTGCTGATCCTCTCTGGAGACCACATTTATAAGATGAATTACGACAAGATGCTCGAATATCATAAACAGAACAACGCAGATGCAACGATTGCCGTTATCGAAGTTCCTATGAAGGAAGCAAGCCGTTTTGGCATTATGAATACAGATGAGACAGGACATATCGTTGAATTTGAAGAGAAGCCTGAGCATCCAAAGAGCAACCTCGCTTCCATGGGTATTTATATCTTTAACTGGAAACTTCTTCGTAAGATGCTTCTCGCAGATATGAAGAATGCAGATTCCAGCCATGACTTTGGTAAAGATATCATTCCTACTATGCTTAATGACGGAAAGAGTCTGTATGCATACAAGTTCAAAGGATATTGGAAAGATGTTGGAACAATTGATTCACTCTGGGAAGCTAATATGGACCTTCTTGATAAGAACAATAAGCTTGATCTGAATGACCCAAACTGGAAGATCTATACAGAAGATGCAACTGCACTTCCACAGTATATCGGAGCTGATGCAGTTGTAGAAAGAGCCTTCATTACACAGGGATGTGTCGTTAATGGTACAGTTAAGAATTCTGTTCTGTTCACTGGTGCGAAAGTTGCTGCCGGTGCAAAAGTCATTGATAGTGTCCTCATGCCGGGTGCTGAGGTTGCAGAAGGTGCCGTTGTTACACGTGCCCTTGTTGCCGATGGCATTAAGATTGGAAAGAACGCTGTTGTCGGAGACGCAGCCAGCGAGAATATCGAGCTCGTTGCAAAACGAGTAAAGGGGGACGAATAAAATGAGTAAAGCTTTTGGAATTATCAACTTTGCAGGAAACAACATACAGGTAAATGACATGCAGGCATACCGTCCGATCGGTGCCTTCTCCTTCCTCGGAAGATATCGTGTGATCGACTTTCCGATTTCTAACATGAGTAACAGTGGAATTGATGTAATGCAGGTTTATGTTCGCAGAAAACCCCGTTCTCTCGTAGAACACATCGGAACAGGACGTCATTACAATATCAACTCCAAACGTGGTAAACTGATTACTCTCTTCCAGGAGAGCAACATTGACAACGGTATTTACAACACAGATATCGCTGCTTACATGGAAAACCTTGACTGCTTCGATGAGATCAACTCTGAGTATGTTGTGATCGCGCCTAGCTACATGGTTTACACAGCTGATTACAGTGCATTTCTCAAGACACATATTGAATCAGGTGCAGACATCACTCTGATGTATCACTCTGTTGACAATGCGAAGGATCATTTCCCGAACTGTCAGACACTGAACATCAACAAACAGAAAGGTGTTCTCTCCATGGAGCCAAACCTTGGAAATGCTAAGAACAGAAACATCTTCATGGATACTTATGTAATGAAGAAAGATCTGTTCCTTGACCTGGTTCAGAAGGCACACAAACTTTCCTCCATGTACACACTGGCTGATATCGTGAATGAGTCTTGTGAGGAACTTGATGTTCGCGCATATCCACATCGTGGATACTTTGCAACAATCTCAGACTTCAATAGTTACTATGAAGCAAACCTTGAACTGATCGACCTGAAAAAAGCAACAGATCTGTTCCATGATAACTGGCCAATTTATACACGTACAAATGACTCCTGCCCGACACAGTATTTTGAAGGCAGCAAGGTAACATCCTCCGTAATTTCTAACGGATGCCTGATTGAAGGTGCTGTTGAGAATTCTGTTATCGGACGTGGCTGTACAATCAAAGAAGGGGCAGTTGTTAAGAATTGTGTCATCGGTGCAGACGTGGTTATCGGAAAAGGTGTTCATGCTGAAAACCTTGTGATCGACAAACATGCACGCCTGATTCGTGGTAAGCGTATTATCGCATCCCCTGATAAACCGGGATACATCAAACGTGGTGACAGACTGTAAGCTTAAAATCATTTTTACAGAATCTTATAGGAAAATAATTTTTCCATAAATATGTGTCGTTAATACATATACATAAAAAACCGGAAAGTAAAAGATAAATTTAAATTCTTTTACTTTCCGGTTTTTCAGTTTATACTCAAATTTGATTTACATTTTTATTTGTGTCATCTTTTACTTACGGTTCTTTTTGTAAATAATTGCAAGTCCTTTCAGGAGCAGATCATCGTCCAGGATAATCTCTCTTCTACAATGAGAAACAATCTTCTTCGCCAGTCCGCCTGTCGCGATCACAGTTGCCTCTCCGCCAAGCTGTTCCTGCAGACGATCAATAATTCCATCCATTGCGGCAGCGCTACTGTAGATCAGACCGCTCTTCATACACTCTGTAGTATTCTTTCCAATCATATGCTCCGGTGCTTCAATACTGATTCCGCCAAGCTGAGATGCATGAGCTGTCAGAGAATCCAGAGAAACTCCGATTCCAGGATAAATCATGCCTCCGATATAATTCTTATTTTTATCAATCACACAGACTGTATTTGCTGTCCCAAGATCAAAGATTAGAAGTGGAGCCGGATACTCAACAATTGCCGCAACAGAATCGACCACCAGATCACTTCCCAACTGTGCAGGGTTATCGATTCGAATGTTCAATCCTGTCTTAATTCCGGCTCCCACAACAAGAACATTCTTCTTCAGGATCTTCTCTACCGCCAGCTTCACGATGGTTGTAATCTGCGGCACGACAGAAGAAATGATTCCGCCTTCGATTTCATCTCTATGAATATGATAAATATCAAGTACATTCTTAATATCGATTGCATACTCTAACTCTGTCTTCGTACGAACAGTTGACAAACGTTCTACAAAAAGAGTTTTATCTCCATCAATACAGCCCAATACAATATTTGTATTTCCAATGTCTATTGTCAGTATCATCTTTTAAACTTCCCCTCTCTGTGCAAGAATCTGATCGAGGATTCGATCTGCTGTTTCCTCTTTTGTCAGCTTGCCGAGCTCTTTTTCAAAATCTTCTGTGATCACTGTAACCACATTCGTATTCCCGCCAAACCCGGCGCCTTCCATTTTCAAACTGTTTGCTATAATCATGTCCAGGTTCTTTTTCTTCAGCTTCTTTCTGGAATTCTCGAGCATATTTTCTGTTTCCATAGAAAATCCACAGAGAAATTGATCTTTTGTTTTATGCGCTCCAAGATACGCAAGAATATCATCTGTGCGTTCCATTTCAAGTGCCAGATCGTCATCCTTTTTCTTCACCTTTTCATCACTGACATAGCGAGGTCTATAATCCGCAACTGCTGCTGCCTTAATAATAATATCCTGTTCTTCGGCCCGTCCTGTCACTTCTTCAAACATTTCTCTCGCCGTTGTGATTGGAACAACATTTACAAAATGTGGCTTCTCAATAGAGGTCGGTCCTGTGACAAGTGTAACATCCGCTCCACGCTGCATACATACCTTTGCAATCGCATACCCCATCTTTCCGGTAGAATGATTCGTAATATAGCGTACAGGATCAACGGACTCCTGTGTAGGACCTGCTGTAACCAGAACATGCAGTCCTTTCATATCCTTTTCTCTTGCGATTTCCCGCAAAATATATTCAAGCAAAAGCTCCGGTTCCGGCATTTTTCCTGCTCCTGTATCTCCACAGGCAAGATAACCAACCGCAGGGCTGATCACTTCATAATTATAATGCTCCAGTACCTTCAGGTTATCCTGAACGATTGGATTCTCAAACATATTCGTATTCATTGCAGGAGCAACGATCTTCTTACATTTGCACGCCATGATTGTTGTTGTCAGCATGTCATCCGCAATGCCATGAGCAATCTTCCCGATTACATTCGCACTTGCCGGTGCCAACATAACTACGTCCGCTTTCTTCGCTAATGATACGTGTTCTACACTATATTGAAAATTCCGGTCAAATGTATCTACAAGACACTTATTTCCCGTCAGTGTCTCAAATGTGATCGGATTAATAAAATTTGTCGCATTTTCTGTCATAAGCACATGCACATCTGCATGCAATTTCTTCAGCGCACTTGCAAGTGACGCAATTTTATATGCTGCAATACTTCCTGTCACTCCAAGAAGTACAGTTTTTCCCTTTAACATGAGTACATTTTTCCTTTCTGTTAAACTCTTTTTTAGTTTAGCACAACAAATATTCTTAGAAAAGTCCTTTACCGTTATGTTTTTCACAAAATACCGTATAATTTTGTATTTTATCCACATTCTATATAAAGAAACCCACATTCTTTTCTTATAACTGATGCACGTATTCCATCTTTGATATTATTTCGTAACAAATAACGCACCATAAAAAGGAGGATTTCATCATGGATGAACAAACACGAAAACTATATGAAGAATGCAACACAGGATGTCAGATGGCAATCGAAAGTATGCAGCAAATCAAAGATTTCACCCAAGATACAACCTTATTCCAATTAATTGAAAAATACATTGATCGTCATTCTCGATTAGGCGGTAATGCAAAAGACCACCTGATTGATTCGGGAAATGAAGTTAAAGCTCCGGGAATGATGGCTTCCGCATTTTCCTGGTTCAGCACAGAACTTAAACTGAATCTGAATGATGATAACTCCAAAATTGCAAAACTTCTGATTGATGGATGCAGCATGGGAATTAAAACACTCGGAGAACGTGCCAATACATTGAACAGGGCTGACAAATCTGCCGATGCGCTGGCAAGAAAAATTATCAAAACAGAAGAAGAAATGATACGAGAATTAGAATCATTTTTATAAAATTTGCTTTCTCTTATCTGTAATGTTAGTATAGTGATATTAAGTTATTAACATTACAGATAAGGAGCATTCTATGCTGAAATCATATATTGCATTTGACCTGGAGACAACCGGGCTAAGTCCTCAGGAACATGAAATTATAGAGATTGGTGCCCTCAAAGTCCGGGAAGGAAAGGTCGTTGACCGTTTTATGGAATTCGTCCATCCAGACAAACCGATCACACCGATGATCACCAACATCACACATATCACAAATGATATGGTTGCAGGAGCAAGATCCTGCCCGGAAGTCATCCACGATTTTCTCTCCTTTTGTGAAGATGACGTGCTGATCGGACACAACGTCATGTTTGACTATAGCTTTGTAAAATGCAGTGCAGTCAGAGAAGGTCTTACATTTGAAAAAATGGGGATCGATACTTTAAAAATTGCCCGCAAAGTACATAAAGACTTTGAGTCTAAAAGTCTCGGTGCGTTATGCGACTATTACCATATTGAGAATCCTGCTGCTCACCGCGCATACTATGATGCACTCGCAACCGCAAAGCTTTATCAGACACTGGCACACTATTTTGAACCACAGGATCCGAAAGTGTTCCAGCCTCTCCAACTTCAATATAAAATTAAAAAAGTGCAGCCTGCCACACCAAAGCAGATTGCACTCTTAGAACGTCTGACGGAACAGAAAGAACTGATACCTGACTGGGATGCAGCTACGCTGACAAGAAGCGAAGCCTCCCGAATCATTGACAGACTTTTGAAATCTTAATCTTCCTGAAGTCTCTGTACCATTGCCCAGATTGCCTTTGCTGAATTGAAGTTCACCGGCATCATCTCAGAGGCTTCAATGCTGATATCAAATGCATCCTCCAGCTCTGATACAAGTGTGATGATCGCGAAAGAATCAAGAAGCTGATCATCGATCAGAGCTGTCTCGTTCTCATAGTCAATACTATCATCAATCTCATTTAAAATCTCTAATAATTCTTCCATTTTTTCTTCCTCTTTTCCTATCATTTTGAATCTGTAACTATTCTACCATGTTCAATTTGTATGTTTCCTGCTGTACTCTTGCCTGGATCCATCCCTCTTCCTCGCTGTAAAGTACAACCCCAGGAAGTTCATGGCTCAAGAACAATGCCATTCCTTCCATTGCTGAATACGCACCGGTTCTCTCGAATACAAGGATGGCGCCTTTTTCCAAACCTTTCAGGGTGATTTCATTGCAGAGAACATCATTCAGTGTACATAAGGATCCACAGACTTTCCAGGTCTTTTCTTCTGTATTCTTATTTTCGGAAACTTCCGCAACCTTCACTGAAACTTCCTTTGGAAGTACCTTCACATACGGTTCATACATTCCCTTGATTTGCCCGTCATAATTGAGCTGATGACAGCCTCCATCAACAATACAATAATGAATTCCATCACTTGTCTTTGTATCTTCCACTTTGGTCAAATAGTAGCCACACATCGCCGCCAGCGCGCGTCCCAGCTCTACTGTTACATGTCCCTTCCACTGCATGCCCTTCACAGCGTCCTGAAGTCCCTTTAATCCAGCTTCTTCAAAGGTCTCTGCCGTTTTATCGCGGAAATACGGAACTGCCGTTCCAGAGCCGTATTCCAGACATCTCACATCGATCTGCTCTTCTGCCGCTTTCTTTAAAAATTCATCCAGATATGCCAGTTCCTTCTGATGGCGCTTCAGATTCTTCTTTTGTGTTCCTGAGAAATAGTGAATTCCTTCTGCCTCGATTCCCGGAAGTTCCTTTGCCTTTTTCAGAATTTCTAATACCGTATCTTCGTCCATTCCAAACTGATTTCCACTCGTAAGCCGCGGGTATAACCGGAGCACACCATCCTCCGGATGTTCCTCGCTCCATTCTGCAAAATATTGGAAATGCAGTGGAGATTCCACTGTATATGCACATTTATTTCCGCAATATGAAAGTATCTCCCGGATATCATCCCGTTTTTTCATAACACCTGAAATAAATAATTTTTCCAATGGTACCTGCAGTCTCCGGCAGATCCGGAATTCTCCCATGGAGCAGACTTCGATGCGGTCTGCCCACTGAGCCATATATCCTGTCAGAAATGGATTCGCCTTCATCGCATAACAAAGGCTGATCCCCGGACCAAAGCCTGCACGAATACGCTCTGTCTGTTCTTTCAAGATATCCAGATCAAACACATAAAGGGGCGTTCCATACTTTCTAAACGCCTCTTGAAGCAGTTCTTCTCTCATAACATTTATCCTTTCCCCTTATTCTTTTTCCTGTGATTAATTTTAAGACATCACACTCTATTTCTTTCCGTAATTCTTAAAATAATTACGGTCTGTCTTGCCATTCTTGTTCAACGGCATCTCATCTACCTGAATCAATTTTGTCGGAACCATATAGACCGGAAGTTTTTCCTTCATCTGTTTTCTGACATCTGCGGCTTCTTTCTCTCCAAGATAAAATCCCATAATACGATTTTTCTCCATATCAAAGACACAGCAGCTCTTCTCCACTCCATCAAGTGCTGTCATAGAACGCTCAATTTCCTCCAGCTCAATCCGGTGTCCCATATGTTTGATCTGGAAATCTTTTCTTCCTGCAAATACGATATTTCCTTCTTCGTCATAACTTCCAAGATCTCCGGTTCGATACATTCTCTGTTCTATTCCATCTACAGGATACAGCACAAACTTCTCCGCTGTCTGCTCAGGTTCTTTATAATAGCCATTCGCCAGAGATTCTCCTGCCGAGCAGATTTCCCCCTGTACACCAGGTTCTGTCACCTGTTTGCCTTCCTCGTCTACAAGGATTACTCTTCTTCCCGGGAATGCCTTACCGGCCGGTATTTTCTCACTGTCCTCATACTGTCGCTCAATCGGGAAATAGGTACAGTTACAAGTAATCTCAGTTGGTCCATATAAATTTACAAATTTTGCATCCGGCAGCTTTTCCTGCCAGATACGCAGCTGTTTTGGCGGCATTGCTTCTCCGCTGAACATAACTCTTTTCACTGATTCCGGCACTCTGTAATTCAGTCCTTTCAGTGCAGAAACAAGTGTCAATGCAGAAACAGCCCAGGTCAGATTTGTCACTTTCTTATCGCAAAGATAATCCAGAAGTCTCGGCGGTGTCGAGAAGTATTCTTTCGGTATCAAAACAAGCTGTGCCCCTGTCATGATGCTGGAATAAATATCTTTCACAGACACGTCAAAATCAAATGGTGCCTGATTTCCAATCACATCTTCTGATGTAATCTCAAAGATTTCTGTAAAATGACGGACAAACCGGCTAACAGCACCATGACTTACTACAATCGCCTTCGGAGTTCCTGTAGACCCAGAAGTGAAAATTCCATACAAAGCATCTGTCTCTTTCCATTGTCCCTGGATCTGTTCAAGTTTACTGCGCTGTTCTTCTGACAAATCCGTTCCTGTTGTCGGCAGAAGTGTCTCCGGTCCGATCACTTTCTCTTCGAGTCCTACTCCGACTACTGCCAGCTGCGCTTTTCCCTTCTCATCAGAAATGATCACTTCCGGCTCCAGCTTCTCCATAATCTTTCGCAGACGTTCCGCCGGGTTCATCGGATTCACCGGAACATAAAAACATCCTGCATAAACGATTCCAAGCATCACTGCCAGTGTTTCTGAACTTTTCTCTAAAAGAACCGGAATCGGATTTCCCGGTTGAACTTTTTTACTTAATTCTGCACCTATCACCTGAGCTTTCTTCACAAGTCCTTTCCAAGTCATCTCCTGATTTACATCCGAAACAGCAACCCTGTCTTCATACTTTTCCGCTGTCTGCTCCAGGCTCCACAAAATATTCAACTCTTCTTTTGCTATCATTTTCCCACACCCGTTTCTTTTGCCACTTCTATTTTTCCTTGTATTCTTGCAAGGTTCTGCTTATACTGTTCGGCCAGCTGATTCCATGCTTCATACGTCGGATCATTTCTATGATCTTCCAGTTCATAATTCTCTTCTAAATAATTTCCAAGATACGAAGTCACCTTCTCTGCCCCATAAACATTCAGATGATCGCCCTTATCCTGTGTATCTTCTGTCCAGTTCAGCCCTAATTCTTCCACCTTCTTATTTAGATCCAGATATGTGATTCCTTTTCCATCCGCATATTTCTGTATCTCTGCATGCCGTTTATGATTCCAGTTCTTTGGTGATGGCATACTTACAAGCAATAACTGCGCATTATTCTTTTCACACAGTTCTTCAATTTTCTCCAGATAAACCTTTACATACTCAGGCATTGTTTCACATTTTTTCTTTTTCTTCATATAATCCGGTTTTCCTTCATATGGATCAACCTCATCCCTGATCACAAACCCCTTGTAATTCGTATGCATTTCCGGCTCATCTACTACTGTCTTCCACAGATTATGATAACGGAAAACCGGCAGATAATACTGTCCTGCCTGCGTTAATATCTCCTGTGTACTTTTTACTGCTCCAATATCACGGAACAATGTATTTGTCTCAAGTATCACAATCTTTGGAGACTGTTTCTTAAATGCATGTTTCAGCATGTAATAAGTCTCTGGAATTCTCTGTGCTCCCTGTCCACAGTCATACGTTGTAATCCCTTTATCGTCCCACAATCGCATTGTTGATACGGAATTATAGCTTTCGCTGTCACCGGCCACCAGCAGATCCAGTGTACCTTCCGGCTCAACTGTAAGAGCCGCAAACGGACGGTTTCTTCCGGTCACTTCTCCATTCAGCTGATGCACCACATAATATTCCATCCCGACAGAACTTGCCAACAGAAATACTGCCAGTATTACAATAAAGAGAACTCCTCTTTTTATCTTACTCATTCTTATCACCTCAGAAACCGGCGTAGATCAGATCTTGAATCTGATATCCATCCCCATACGCTGCGAAGATTAAAATACTTATAATCAAAGCATAATACAATCCCCAACGCACCGGTACAGCCAGTTCTCCCATTTTCTTCTGCACAGGGATTCCGTGCTCTTTCATAGAACCCACAATTCCGACGATCAGGCATCCCACTATCACTGCCAGATAATCTGCCCGCTCGAGCCCGAGTGTATACAGTGTCCCATCTGTTAATTGTCCAGCATCAAAATGTTTTATCATATTGCAGAACATATACCATCCGGCCTTCAATCCATTTGCACGGAAAAATAATTCTCCGACCACAATGATCACCAACGTCTTTGCGATCTGAATCATTCTCCAAACCCTCGTCTCTGGATTGATATGACATGTTTCCAAAATGCAGTCTCGAACCGGTTCTACAGCAATCCCAAGCATGATCAGAACAAAGTAATACATTCCATAAAAAATATAATTCCACTGCGCACCATGCCAGACTCCGTTCGCAACCCACACTGGGAACAGGGCGATTGCAGAAGTCACCAGTCTTGTAATATGCTTTCCGCAATGCTTTCTTCCATACTGGTTCCATTTCTTAACCAATCCGGATACCGATACCGGATAGAAAATATATGCCTTGAACCACGCGCCGAGTGTAATATGCCATCTGCGCCAGAATTCCGAAGGATTCTTCGCACAGAACGGCTGTCGGAAGTTTTCCGGAAGGCAGATACCAAACAACTTTCCACTTCCTATAATGATGTCCATACAGCCGGAGAATTCCATATAAAGCTGAATCACGTAACCAATCGCTGCTGCAAGAATCACTGCACCATGATAGTCTGCATAATGGTCAAATACCTGATTTACCATCAGTGCCATACGGTCAGCTATCACCATCTTTTTAAAGAGTCCCCAGAAGATTCTTACATAACCATCGACCACATTTCTATATTCCAATGATTTTCCTGTATACAATGTGTCTGCCACATCAGAATATCTTGCGATTGGTCCTTCCATGATCTGTGGGAAGAATCCAAGAAACAATGCGGTTCTCCAGATTTCTGTCTCTGCCTGTATGGTTCCCCAGTACACATCTGTCATATAACCAATAGCCTGCAATGTATAAAATGATATTCCAATTGGCATTAATAGATTTTCCGGTCTCCATCCTTCCAGAACCGGATGTCCAAACAGATGACTTAAATTCACCGTAAAGAAATCAAAATATTTCAGATAGCCGAGAATTCCAAGTAAAATGAAGATGCCAAGTGCAAGAACTCTTCGTCCTTTTTTCTGATATTCCATCTTCACTGCTTTCTTTTGTTTCCGTTCCAGACCTTCTACAGCCTTCGCTTCCTGCATCCGGATCACAGTCAGCCAGATGCCGATACAATGGGTCAGAAGCGTTGTTCCTAAAAGATAAACCAGTAATTTCCCACTTAGCAGATAAAAGAAAATCCAGCTGAATCCCAGCAGGACTCTTCCTCTCCATTTCTCCGGTGCAAGCTGATAGACGAACAGACAGACCGGAAGAAATAAGAAGATATATATGATCGAATGATATCCCATCTTTTGTAGTTCTCCTTCTTTTGTGAACTGTGTTCCCTGGCAACGTATCTATACAGGTACAAACGGTTCTGATTTAAATCTCTTTTATTATTTCATCAACATCTTAAAGCATACTCTCTACATTTCTTAAGATTTTATAAATTTATTTTTCGTTTAAAACTGGTATGGTTTATTTTTGTAAAAGTGGCTCTTTTTTATAGTCCACTTCTGTTGTATAGTATGGTAAATCTTAAAGGAAAGAGGTTTTTGTTATGAATTCTAAGTCAACAGTAACATTAAAGAAACTTGTCATGGCTGCACTGTTCGCAGCGCTTGCCTGTGTTGCTACGATGTCAATCAAGATTCCTACTCCCGGAACAAGCGGATATATTCACCCGGGTGATGCGATTGTTATCCTTGCTGGTGTTGTTCTCGGACCTACATGGGGATTTCTCGCAGGCGGTATCGGATCTGCTATGGCAGACCTGCTCGGAGGATATTTTGTCTATGTTCCGATCACATTTGTGATCAAAGGACTGGTATCCCTTTGCTCCGCCCTTCTTTACCGTAAAGTAGGTAAGAATTCCAAGAGCCGTTACACAGCAGTCATCCTCGGCGGTGTTGCTGATATCATTCTCGTTGCCGGCGGTTACTGCCTGTGCGAGTACTTTATCTACGGAGCCGGCGCATTCGCAAGCGTTCCGGCGAACCTGGTCCAGGGAATCGGTGGACTGGTTCTGTCTGCAGTGCTTTATCCGATTTTGATTGCAATTCCGGATGTAAAACAGACAGCACTTGCGAATTCATAAGTTTGTTTATTAACTGATAAGCCCTATAATATTGCACGCAAAATTCCCCATGGGAAGACAGAATCTTTACTTCTTCTCATGGGGGATTTTGTTGTATCTAATACTTATTTTCACATAAAGAAAAAAGTCTGGAAACAATCATTTCCAGACTTTCTAAGAGGCGCAGACCGGATTTGAACCGGTGAATCAGGGTGTTGCAGACCCACGCCTTACCGCTTGGCTACTGCGCCATATCTTAAATTTTATTACAGCCAGCAATGCTTTCTGTAAAATGACCCCGACGGGAATCGAACCCGTGTTACCGCCGTGAAAGGGCGATGTCTTAACCGCTTGACCACGGGGCCTCAACGATCACTTTCTCGCGTGACCGTTTTATATAATATCATATGTTTTTGTGGAATGCAAGTGTTTTTACAAATTTTCTTTTATTTTTTTCACCTTTTTTTCATCACACTTCAAAACACAACAGTTACTCACCATTTTTTACTTCAAATCTGCTGATTCCCATCATGCTCACTGTTCCATCCGTGCTGTTCGTATCGATCTCGCAACTATTATAAAAACTTCCGTCTTCATACCAGTTATATACATTTACAAGCTCGGATTCTGTATGTTGGGATGCTTCTCCATATGCTGCCTGAACGACATCAATTGCCGTTCCTAACTGGATCCCTCCCGGGAATATTACTGTCAGGTCTTCGTTTCTCAGTGAATACTGTTCCACATAGATTCCTCCGACCAGACAATCCTTCGCTTCTTTTACAGCATTCCCTGTATTGATCAAATCCACCATGATCGTATTCTTGGAAGCATCTTTAAACCAGGCATTCTGATAATCTCCTGCTTCAATCTCATACTCCTGCGGAAGGCTTTTTTCATCCAGTGTAAGTCCAGTGCTTTCCAGGTCTGCGATTGTACACGGAAGCGTCAGTACCTTACCGTTAATCTGAACGGTATAAGAATTCCAGCTTGCTCCAAGTTCTTCACTTTGTGGTGCGGCACCTTCTATATCCGACTGGATTCCCTTAGTGGCTTCTGCTTCTGCCGCTGCTTCCTGATTCTCTTCTTCCAGCATTTCATCTGTATTATTCTCCGCTTCGTCCTCACCATTATCCTTCGCAGATTCCTTTACAGCCTTTGGCACTTTAATCTTCTTTGTATCATTATAGGACACAAATGTCACTTCCAGTGTATAGGATGTCACCTGTGCATTCTCTTCTCCTGCTGTCTTCAAATAATCTGTCAGATCAAAGGTAATCTTTGCCGGAAGTATATTACTTCTATAAATATCAATCACACAGTCCACTTTTATGTTGTTCAATTTCTGCTGAAGCTCCTCGTTGTTTTCCTCATCCTCGGAAGCCTGTAGATTCCAGCCTGACAGATCAGAGGAATCTTCTCCGAGTAAAGCTTTCAGCGTATCTGCAAATGTCTCCTGGAACTGTGTTCCACTGATCGTTCCTGTCAGCTCAAAACACTCTTCCTTATTCACGGTCGCAAGATCCTGTGAAACGCTGAATGCTCCGGACAGATTCTGAAGTCCATCGAACAATGCCGTCTGCTGTGAAGATGTCTCTTTCTCCTCAACAGCGTTCTTCTCCCAGGCTTCATCCGTTCCACTATAGATCACAGTCTTCCCGTCTTCTTCCACCTGATAAGATTCCATCTCCTGTGTCTCTTTCGTTCCGGCCATATTCGTCTTCTGCTGACCTTTTCTGTGTACTGCTGCCGGATCCCGTGTCATCTCGATATCCAGATTGCTCTCCTGGCTGATCGCACTGTCACCATCACCCATCTGCAGTTTTACGATCTGATTCTCTTCTGCCGATTCTACTGATGTCATATTAACCTCAATATCGCGGAACAGATTCTCCGATGTCGCTGCTTTCTGACAGCCACTCAGACTTCCAACTGCCGCAAGAAATATAATTCCTGCTGTTAACTTCTTTATCCATTTACATTTCATAGTTTGTCTTTCACTTCCCAAGTCGTATATTCAAGAATGCCTCGACATTCTTACTGCTATCTCTTATCGTAACCAGCTTTGCACTTCATTATACAAAATTATTTTCTCAAAAACAATGCTTACTTCCTGCCTGTGACATCTCACTACTGAACAATAGTTACTGTTCACACACCACTATCCCGCGAGGTGTTTTGGCATGAATATGCCAATAACCCGAGCATTCCCCTATCGTCTTCTATTTTCCTACTACTTTTATATGTTTATTGGGTTTTTCTATTGACTTTCTCATTGAAATACTTTATCATACTTTTCATACTTGTTTAATATGTTATTTTGTTTGAGTGAGGAATTTGCTTATGAATATCTTATGCTTTGGAGATTCGAATACTTACGGATACCGCCCGGATGGAACCGGACGCTTTGATGAAAAAACAAGATGGACCTGCCTGCTTCAGAAGAAATTCGGCAACGGACATCGCATTATCGAAGAAGGATTGTGCGGCCGCACAACTATTTTTTCGGACGCTTTTCGCGAAGGCCGCCGCGGATTAGACCAGATTGGAATCACAATAGAGACTCACACTCCTATAGATCTTCTGGTTCTCATGTTAGGAACAAATGACTGTAAAACGCGCTTTAACGCTTCTTCCAAAACGATTGCCAAAGGATTGATTCAGGTTATTGAAAAGGCGAAGAAATATAGTTCTCAGCCCTTTGAACTCTTGATCATCTCTCCGATCCATCTTGGCAATGGAGTCGGAGATGACGGCTTTGATCCTGAATTCGATCTTGCGTCTGAACAGGTTTCCAGACAGCTTGCACAGGAATATCGGAAAGTTGCCACTCATTATCACGCCGGTTTTCTGGACGCTTCAAAAATCGCTCTTCCAAGTGAAATTGACCGGGAACATCTGGATGAATCCGGTCATGCAGCACTTGCGGATGCTGTTTATAAAACAATTACTGAAAGTGGATTGCTTGAAAAAGGGATGGACTCTTCTTTCTGTCATATTGCATAATATTCTTCCCTAATGCTCTTACCAACTATGAGAAACACGCTCCGCGAGTTTCTCAAGTTATCGCGGCAGTCGCCAAGGTCTCGTGCAAGCACGGACTTTGGCTCGTTGCCCGCGTAAATTAAAAGAGCTGTCATACGACAGCCCTTTCATCAGAAAAGATTATTATTGTGTTTATAAATCAAGTTTTTTCTTCAATTCTTCACGAATCTCATATGCGCTGAATCTCATTGGAATTTCGTAAGTCTCATCTTTACTGTGCTGTGGATCCCATACCTGTGCATAGAATGGGTTCTTTCTTGCAATCTTTGGATAAGCCCAACTCTTCTTCATACATTCTGGACACCAGTGTCCTCCCTGAAGAGCCGCATTTACAGATAAATCAAATTCGTGTCCGAACGCACACTTCCATTTTACAGGAGTATAGATATCTTCGATTTCTCCGCCAAGATACTCGCCTCCTCTGAATTCTGCCGCTTTCTGCAGATCTTCAGCTGTCAGATTCTCAAGATCTTTGCTTTCATCATATCCGTGATCAAGGAATGTTTCTTCTTCGCTTGGACGATGAAGTTCGAATTTTGTTCCGATCAATTTGTGTTTTTCTTCCAAAGATCCGTAGAATGCCTGAATCCATTCGGTTTTATTATTTTCTTCTGCCCATCTTGGTCCCATTTCTTTTGAAGCTATCGCTTTATTTTTTTCCTTTAACTGCTCAATATTCGGAAGCATTGCCGCAACCATTGGGTTCTTGAAGAGACGTCTTGCTGTGTTTTCAACTTTTTCCCAATACTCTTTTCCGGAAATGCAGCGGAAGTGGAGATAATTTTCCAAAACATCTGCATCTGTATAGTACTGTCCATGGAAGTTAAATCTTGCCATCTGCTGTGGTTCATAAATATCTTCAAAATTATAACCCATCGGATTCAGATTAAGATTCATGAATTCCCATGTAGTCTTACGGAATTCTTTTCCACTACTTAAGTTATATGCTTTTCTCCAAAAGCTTTCATCTACCCAGTCTTCACATAAGTTTGCCATACAGATACCAGACTCAATCTGTGTGCTCCACTCCAATACATTGTTCGGTGGCTGATGGAACATGATTGGTTCCTGAGCTGCCGTCTCTGCACTTGGATGCTGACCAGTCTGGCGAATGGATACCCAGTATTTTAATCCGCAATCATACAATGCTGCCTCAGTAAATACTTTTGACAATGCATAGTAATCGTGAATAGACGGGTTCATCGGATCTCCAACTCTACCAAAATGTACAGGTTCCAGTCTGCTTCCTGTCATAGCAACTGTTCCGACATATGCCAAATGAACTTTATCCGGATCTGGCTGCTCTTTAATTGCTTTTATGATATTTAATGTTGATCCGATATTTGTATACAATGTCTCTTCCGGATATTTATCCGCTGCCGGAGATACCATTGCGCCAATATGTAATACATAATCACAACCATCTACGCATTTTTTGATTGTGTCGTAATCTGACATGTCTCCCCATACAACTTCAAGTGCAGGACACATATGTTTCTTTGCAAATACACGATTCTTATCGGATGGTCTGAGCAGCGCACGTACTTTGAATCTGTTTGGTCTTGCCAGCAACTGTTTCAGTGTCTGGCCTCCCATCATTCCGCTCGCACCTGTTATGAAAACAAGTTTTTTCGGTTTTGATACATCTCTGTGCACATCTTCACGGTCAAATGTAAGTGCTGCATCCATTGCTTCTCTGGTTGCATTAATTGCACGTCTTGCCATTGCTGCATCACCAATCTCAAAGTAGCCAATTCCGTTTTTATAACATGTCTCTGCAAGAGCACTTCCGTCACGTTTCTTAGCACCGATTGCAAGTACTGCCGTATCACATGGGAATTCAACTTTTTCTCCGTCTTTTTCGCCGATCACAACATTGTCACCGATTTCAGTTACTTTTACGGATGTAACCGGGATAATGCCGGATTTCTGGATTTCTTCACCCATACATATTTTTCTTGTTGTTCCCATATCAGAACAGATATCCGGAAGCATTTCGAGAACGCTTACTTTCGCTCCCTTTTCTGCCAGATATTCTGCTGTTTCCATGCCGACCATACCGCCACCGATCACAACAACATTTCCTGTAGCTTCTGCTTTACCGTCTAATACATCATGAGAATCTTTTACAAATGCCTTATCTACGCCCGGAATCGGAGGAATGATTGACTCTGCACCGATTGCGTTCATAACAGTATGAGGTTTGATTTCTTCAATCATTTCCGGTGTAACTTTTGTATTCATACGAATATCAACGCCCAGTCGTTCCGCCTTCTTAGCCATTGAGATTGCCGCCGCTTTCATTTCTTTCTTACGCGGTGCCTCACCTGCTGTTAAGAACTGACCACCAAGTGTGTCTGTCGCTTCGCAGAGAATCGGATCATGTCCTCTCTTCTTCAGGATAATTGCAGCTTCCAGTCCTGCAATACCTCCACCGGCTACAAGTACTGTCTCTGGTTTTTCTGTCAGATGGATCTCACATTCTTTTTCGCGTCCAAGAGCCGGGTTACGAAGACAGGTAATACATTCCATATCCATATTTTCAAAGCCATCATAACAGCCCTGATTGCATCCGATACAATAATCAATATCGTCTGTCTGTCCTGCTTCTGCCTTCTTACAGAAGTCAGGGTCTGCAAGCTGTGCACGTCCCATAACAACCATATCTACTTTGTCTTCTTCCAGAATCTTTTCTGCAAGTTCAGGTGTATTAATTCGTCCAACCCCAATTGTCAACATTCCTGTTTCCTCGCGGATTTTAGCTGCATTGTCAACATTAAATCCCTGTGGAAGATCTACAGGAGGAACTTCGAATTTCAATCCATTTGACAAAATATTTCCTCTGGAAACATCCAGAACGTCAACACCTGCTTCCTGTGCAAGTTTACAGAATTTGATTACTTCTTCGATTGTAAGTCCACCTTCAAGATAATCATCATGTGCATCGATTCTCATTAACAATGGCATACCCTCCGGCATATTAGCACGGATTGCACGAATACACTCTAATGGGAATTTTGCACGGTTTTCAAAAGATCCGCCATACTCATCTGTTCGTCTGTTAATTCCACCGGACAAGAAAGAGTGTGGCAGGTAGGTATGTGCACAATGGAATTCAATACAGTCATATCCTGCCTGAACTGCGCGGTTTGCAGCCTTTCCATAGGCATCTACTACAACCGGAATCAATTCTTTAGGCATTCCCGGAATTGTGATTTCTGCACTGATCGGCATATCACTTGGGATAATGATCTGCGCTGCACGGTCAGAAGAAACTGCCAGAGCTCCAAGCCACAACTGAACGCCGGCCTTACCACCTTCTGCATGGATTGCATCTGTTAATCTTTTCATACCCGGAATATACTCGTCTTCACTAAGGGATAAGAAACGTTTTGGTGCTGCTGGTGTGTAAACACTTGTAACTTCGACAATGTTTAATCCGCTTCCACCTTTTACACGAGCCACATGATAATCGATCAGTTTGTCTGTAACTTCACTTCCGTCACCTGAAAATTTCGTTCCCATAGCCGGAAGAATAATACGGTTCTTTAATTCCATATCTTTTATTTTTATAGGACTAAATAACTTCTCAAACACAAAAATCAGCCTCCTTTTTCTTATTTCATTTTCCAAGAATGCTCCATCATTCTTGCTACGAGTTTTGCGTTACCTATAGTTTACACTGTACAGATGAATGAACGTCAATGACACATTATTGCCAAACTTCATGCCCCACTTTTTACTTTTTTCCAAACTACATTAGTTAAAATCCCCATGAGAAATCTTTTATCGGAAAACAGGGCCATTTCCTCTGTACAGTTGACTGTACGCTTTAGAATAAGTATACTGAAATTATACAGATAACGTGACAAGGAGGATACGTTATGAGAATGCAGGAAATCTGTAAAATCAGCGGATTTACAAAAAGAAATATTCACTATTATATTAAGGAAGGATTACTTTCTCCTGCTTCTGATGTTCAGAACGGTTATTATGATTTTTCAGAGGAAGAAGTGAAGCGACTATCTTTAATACGTCTGTTTCGTAATGCCGGCCTTTCTATTTCCGTGATCAGATCTATTCTGAATACGCCTGACAGCACCGGACTATATTTAAATCAGCATATCAAAGAGCTCCATAAAGAAAAGGAACGTTTAGAAGGAATTTTATCTGCTATGAATGATCTTTTCGAACGCCTTCCGGTTAACACAGATATTGATAAACTATATGCCTTAGGAACTCAGATCCATATTCCTGAAATATGCTCTTATCCGGAAAGTGATTCTTTTGATGCAAATGATAAGCTTCAGGTTAACCGGATTTTGTGGATTCATTTCCTTCCCGAACCACCGTTGACCGAGTACCAGGAATTTTTGTGGCAGAAATTAAATCATCTTACAAACATTCAGTATAATGAAAACTGTCGCAAGATTCGTCAGTTTCTTCATACACTTGACATTACTGACATTGACAGACTTTTCAAAAAGAAAGACAAGCATATCAACTATGTAGCATCTTTAGATCACGACGGCTGTTTGCAATATGCCGAAGAAATGAAAAACAGAATCCGTGCGTTTATGAAAGATAAAGAAAATATTGATGCCTGGAAACGATATTACTCTCTGTATATTTATCCGGAAATCCAAATCTACGACAGTGAGATTTGTTCTATCATGTTAGAAATCAGTCCTCTTTTTGTTGATTATTGCACGAACATTCATCTCACCTGCGAAAGAGTCTACGTTTGGCTGCAACAGACTTTAGAAGGAAAAGCTCTTGAAAAACAGCTTCTTGATTTATTTGATGACAAAATTGATTTAATACACAGTCAGCACGGCGAGTTAGAACTTTTAGCAAATTTTCCACAATTAATCCTTGGAGCCGACTGGTAGATACAACTACTGTTAAAAAATGGTTAGATAAAAAAATTTGATTTTATCATAAAATCGCCACTCACATTGTACTGAAAAAAATATTACACCAAAAGAAGCATCATCTCGGTGCTTCTTTTCTTTATGTAAATATGCTATAATACATCAATACGTTCGTGTACAAAAGTATGCGCACTTTTACAGGAGGACTACACATGGGAAAACATGAGAAAGAACGTGACGGATTCAAAAGCCGGACAGGATTTATCCTTGCCTGCATCGGCTCTGCCGTCGGTATGGGGAATATCTGGCGATTTCCTTACATGGTATCAGACTGGGGTGGTATGACTTTTCTGATTCCTTATATTTTATTTGTAATATTGATTGCTTCTACCGGAGTGATCGAAGAGATGGCGCTCGGACGCGCCGCCAAAGGTGGACCAATCAAAGCCTTTGGTGTCTGTACAGAAATGCGAACTGGCAATAAGAAAACAGGTGAATTGGTCGGACTGCTTCCGGTTCTCGGCTCCCTCGCACTTGCGATCGGATATACCGTTGTTGTCGGATGGATTTTCAAATACACTTTCCTTGCGCTGACCGGACAGATTGCCGGCATGAAACAAGATATGAATCAAATTGGAGGTATGTTCGACAGTACTGCTTCTGCTTTTGGTAATAATCTCTGGCTTGTAATCGCAGTTCTTGTGACTGCTGTGATCATGGCAATGGGGATTGCCGGTGGAATCGAGCGTGCCAACGGCGTAATGATGCCGTTATTGTTCGTACTGTTTCTTGGACTCGGGGTATATATTTTCTCCCTTCCTGGTTCATCGACCGGATATCGTTACATCTTCACAATCAATCCAAAGGGACTTTTAGATCCAAGACTTTGGATCTATGCTTTTGGGCAGGCATTCTTCTCTCTGTCCATTGCCGGAAATGGAACTGTTATTTATGGTTCCTACTTAAAGGATTCTGAAGACCTGGTAAATTCTGCAAAAAATGTTGCCATCTTCGATACAATCGCTGCCTTACTCGCTGCTTTCGTGATCATTCCGGGAATGGCAGTCGGCGGTGCTGAATTATCTTCTGGCGGCCCGGGACTGATGTTTATCTATCTGGTCAATGTATTCAACGGAATGCCCGGCGGCAAGATTGTAGGCATCATTTTCTACATCTGCGTACTTTTTGCCGGAATGAGTTCACTTGTAAATCTATACGAAGCTCCGGTTGCTACATTACAGGAACGTTTCGGATTAAAGCGTGTCTCAGCTGTTGGAATCATTACAGCATTCGGCTGCTGTATCGCACTTCTCATCCAGGGCATCGTCTCCGGATGGATGGACGCAGTTTCTATCTATATCTGCCCACTTGGAGCAATGCTTGCAGCGATCATGTTCTTCTGGATCGCAGATAAAGAATTCGCACTGAAAGCTGTAAATACTGGACGTGAGAAAAAAATCGGAACTTGGTTCTTGCCACTTGGAAAATATGTCCTTGTTCCACTCGCACTTGTTGCACTGATTGCTGGCGCAGTGCTGGGCGGAATCGGTTGATGAAACAATAATATTGAACTATAGGTGCGCAGCCTTTTTTATGCGTAACTGTTCAGAGCCCAATGTCATTTGATTAGCATTGCGTATCTTAAATGGTTAGATTTTCAATAAGTGGTCTAACCATTTTTTAAGGGTTGACAAACACAATAGAATGTACGTGTAGGCTGCAGAGAAAAAAGAAGTGTTTCATTTGAAAATAATAGACAATAGTACTGAATCTCAAATTTCAGTTGAAGAATTGGAGAAAACAGAAATTACCGACAAATCGGCAATGGATAATGACTCAGATATCGTAGCTTTGCTACGAGAAGAAAATTGAATTTGTAAAAAAATCAACAAATGCTGAAAAAAGAATCCTGCGAGCAGGATTCTTTTTTCATAAAACAGTTCAAACTCATTTGCATCTAGCTTTCTTTGAGTATTTTGTACTCCTTTTCAATACCTGAAATAAGTGTTTTCATTGTATACTCAAGGATCTCATTTCCGTATGCTACGGATGATTCTCTGACTGGATGACGTCCTGCGATTCCGATCAGATTACTTTCATTTTCTTTCACCTGTCCAAAGTCTACCAACTCCGGACGTACAGCCATTACGATAGATGTTTCATTCGCTCCGGCATGGTCATTCTGATATTTCAACCGATCATCATCTGCAAATGTCCAAGCAGTCAAAATGCGCAGGCCATATTTTTCTGCTGCTTCTTCCTTTAGTTCCTGAAATGCATTTGTTGATGGACCATGTCCATGTCCGACTACGATACGTATACCTGCTCTGGACAGTTGGGCAAAGATACTGCGCAGATTGTCCTGAAACTGACCTTTTTCCATCCAATAGGCACTGCCTTTCATCTGCTGGACGCAATATGTATTCAGTGCGCCTTCGGTATTAATATCCATTCCATAAAACTCAGTCCCCCTGTCATAAAACACACGATCAGGTCCCATAAACAACATCGGAAGTACTACGCCGCCTACTTTTTCTGCCACTCGGACAAACAACTCTTTTGACTGGATTCCGTCAGCCCCAAGAGGCATATGTGGACCATGCCATTCCAATGTGCCAAGCGGGAGATAAGCAACCGGCATCTCCTGTATTCTCTGCACGCATTCTTCCGGAAGTAATTCCTCATATAATACTTTTTTCATTCTAGTCTCCTTATCCTTTCACTGCTCCGGCGATTACTCCCTGTATGATCCATTTCTGGCAGATCATATAGAAAATTACAATTGGTATGATTGCCAGTACTAGCATGGACATCATAAGTCCAAGGTCAATTGATCCATATCCACCTCTGAGATATTGGATTGCCACAGAAATTGTTTTATATTCAGAACCAATTACAAGATATGGAAGCAGATAATCGTTCCAGATCCACATGGCATTCAGAATTGCGACTGTCATAATAATCGGGCGTATCACAGGAAACACAATTTTAAAGTAAATTTGCATAATAGAACATCCATCAATCATCGCTGCCTCTTCCAGAGAAACTGGAATTGATTTAATGAAACCGGTAAACATAAATACAGACAATCCAGCACCAAATCCGACATAAATAAATATGATACCAATCAGATTGTCCAAATGAAACATATTTGATACTTTAACAAGCGTAAACATTACCATCTGGAATGGTACGATCATAGCAAAAGCAAACAGATAGTACATTACTTTAGTAAAACGACTTTTTACACGTACCAGATACCATGCTGTCATTGAAGTCAGGACAACAATAAGAAACACAGAGGCTACAGTTATAAATAAAGTAATAAAAAATGCCTGCAAAAATCCGGTTTTGATCATTCCTTCTCCATAATTCGCCAAACCTACAAAAGAGTCGGCATTAGGAAACGCAAACGGCGTACTGTTAATAAACAGTTTGCTCTTAAACGAATTCATAAATACAATCACAATCGGAGCGATAAATAAAACCGAGATTACAGTAAGAATTAAGATCAGTATGATTTTACTCTTCTTATTTTTCATTAGTTTTCAACCTCCTTACGCCGAGTAATAATAAGCTGCGTCACAGAAATTGTAGCAACAATCAGTAAAAACATCACTGCTTTGGCCTGTCCGACTCCCTCATAACCCATTCTGTTGTAGAATGAATTATAGATATCCAGTGCAACCAGAGAAGTCGATTTTCCCGGAAGTCCCGCGGTCAGAGCAAGGTTTAAGTCAAACATTTTAAATGCATTTGTTGTTGTCATAAATAAGCAGATTGTAATTGCAGGCATGATCAGAGGCAGAATAATCTTTCTAATCATCTGTCCTCGCGTTACACCATCAATAAGTGCTGCTTCTTTTACTTCCTCTGAAATATTTTGGATAGCTGCAATGTAAATAACCATCATATATCCGATCATCTGCCAGTTCATAGCAAGCACCATTCCCCAGAATCCATATGCCGCATCTGCAGTAAGCGTTGTTTTGAAAAAAGAAAGAAATCCATTAATAATTAGCTGCCAGATATAACCAAGCACAATTCCGCCCAAAAGGTTCGGCATAAATATAACTGTTCGGAAAATATTTGTTCCACGGAGCTTTCTGGACAACACATATGCCAGCATAAAGGCAATTAAGTTAATCGTCACAAGATTAACAAGTACAAATTTAACAGTAAACAGGAGAGATGCAAGGAAATCTTTATCCCGGAATGCCACAATATAATTGCTCAGCCCAATCCACTGGGCATCTGTAACTGTTGTAAATTTAGTGAATGAAAGATAAATTCCCAGTACAAATGGAATAATAAATGCAATAATAAATGCGATCAGCGTTGGTAACATTAATATCACAAATCTCTTTTTAAAAGCTTTTTCCATCTTCTATACAGCCTCCCTTTTCGTACATAGGGCAGAAACATTTTTGTCTCTGCCCCATAAATTTTGTTGCTTTTCACGCATTGCACAAACAGCAACGGATTTTACCGCTGCTTTGCATTCCAAAGCAGCGAAATCTGCTACATTCACTGTATCATGCGGCATTTTCCGTTCGGAAAACGCCAGCCTATAAACTCTACTATTGTGCAAGCAGAGCTTTTTCTGATGCCCAGCAATCAGTTGTCTGCTTAACTACATCATCCCATGTCATATTTCCTTGCGCATATTCAAGGAGATAGCTTCCAAGCTGGTTTTTAAATTCCTGGCTCGGGAAGGTTGAAAAGTCCCAAGGAATAGAATATAAAGAATCATCGTTCATATAACTAAGCATATCCTGTACGAGCGGATTATCGGGTCTTTCATCCTCACCAAAGGTGGAGAATGGCGGGATCATTCCAAGGATTCCATTGCAGTAAGCTTTTCCACTCTCGCTGTTAAACAGCCATTCCAAGAACTTCTCAGATGCTTTCTGGTCAGCTTCAGAAACCTTACTGTTGATACAGATATAGTTTTCTGTTCCGACACAAAGTCCCTGTTTTTCTTCGCCTTCTACTCCTGTATAGATTGGAAGGAACTTAATATCTTCCTTTTTTACCACGTTTCCATCCAGGTCATAGATCATTGCCCAGCCCCAGTTTCCGTTTTGGATCATAGCTACATTTCCAGTTGCAAATTCTGCCATGGATTCCTCGACATTTTTAGATCCAACCATAGACGGTTCTGTACATGAATTATTCAGATAGAGATCAAAAATATTTTTAAAGTTTTTATTATATGTGAATTTGATCTCATCCAGATTATCCACTCCGTCAGCCTCGTATTCATAGTACACAGGGATATTCATAAGATGAGTCTGCCAACGCCAATCTTCGCCGGGAGCAAATGAAGTTGAACCGAAAACTCCCTGAATTCCAAGATCATCTTTATGTTTTGTCATATCTTCCACCACTGTTTTAAGCGTGTCGAAATTTTTAATCTCTTTTGTATCTGAAATATCAACTGCTTTATCCGGAAGCGCAAAATATTTCTTCATAATAGCATCATTATAGATGATTCCATATCCTTCTACTGCATACGGAATACCATACACACCATCGCCATCGGTAATTGCCATATCTTTGTCAGTAAGCCATTCATAAAGTTTTGAATCTTTCAGATCAGCACAATAGTCTTTCCATGTCTGATATCCAATCGGACCGTTAACGTTAAAAAGTGTCGGCATTTCTTTTTTGGAAAGCTCAGATTTTAATGTCTGTTCATAGGTTCCGCTTCCCGCAGTAACTACTTTCATATCAATTCCGGTTTCCTTGGTAAAGGTTCCGGCTACTTCTTCCCATTCAGAAGAAAGTTCAGATTTAAAGTTCAGAAAATATACTGATCCTTTATCTGTATCTTTTGCGGATTTACCACTATTTCCACCTGCTCCGCATCCGGTAAGCGCCAGCAGTAACATTGATGTTGCAATACCAGTAGCAATTAATTTTTTCGCTTTCATATTTTTCCTCCAATCTTTTTAATGACTAGGAAACCCCACACTGTCCCGAATCTGCAGAAGATATTCATTTCCCTTTTCATCACATGGTCTTTCTATTCCATCCTGTAGATACAACATGCCGTTTATAATACATTTTGCCTGATATTCTACTGGCTGGCTAATTGTAGACAAAGATGGCGTTACGCGTCCCGCAAACGGAATACCGTCAAATGAAAGCACAGATATATCCTCTGGAATTCTATAACCCTGCTTCATGATCCAGGACATTACCTCGATCGCAACTTCATCGCTATAACAAAACAATGCCGTTGGCGGCTTTTGAGGTACAAATATCTTTTCTATCACAGAAATCACACTGTCTTTTTCACATTCTCCATGAAGCTGGCCGATCAGAGATTCATCTTGATCGAGATTTATCTGACTTATAGCTTTTAAAAAGCCTCTTTTCCTTGCCATGAGGAAACTATCATCTATTTCGTCAATACAAAAAATGCCTCCAATTCGTTTGTGACCAAGCTGAGCAAGATAGCACACAGCCTCATAAACAGAACTTTCGTTTTTTTCTATGATGTTCAAGTGCATTTCCGGTGACTGCATATGGCAGACTTTAATTCTGAAATGTTCTTTTATGTACGCTTCCTCTTCCTGCGAAAGCAGAAAAAGGCTAAAGCAGACTTCGATTCCCCTGATTTCCAGTTCTCTTAATACCTCTAGTTTTTCCTCAAATCCAGAATTACAATAACGAATAATACAACCATACCCCATCTTGCATGCAAACTCATTCAGATAACGAAACAGTAGCAGCTGATATTGATTGATGTAGTTTGTCATTATAAAACCAAGTAGTCTTGACTTTTTACCCGCCAGATTCTGCGCGTAAATGCTTGGATTATAATTGTACTTTCTGATCGTATCTATTACTCTTTTCTGTAACTCCTCGCTGACTGGTTTGGAACGATTGATCACACGAGAAACCGTAGCAATCGAACACTCGCTTTTTTTCGCGATAAATTTAATGTCTATATTTTCCATATTTAAAATTCCTCCGGAAGAATTCTATACATTTATCATACGGGAAAACGTTTACATTTCAATTGTGAAATAGTCACAAAATTAGTTTCCTTGAAAAAGGGAGCTCCCCCATCTCATAGTTTAGTGGAACCAAAACGAAGGAGGATTACTCATGCCACGAATGATTTATTTGTTGGTTTAGGCGGTATTAGGCTTAGATTTCAACAGGCAATGGATGGACTTGAGTTAGAAACGGAGTGTGTATTTAGTATGAAATTGGAGCTGTGTATGACAATGCGAAATTAGATTCAATGTTAAACCTTAAAGGATATGATGAAAAGGCATATTTTTTCATGTTAGACGGTGACCAAAATATTACTTATACGAATCAGAGTGATGATAAATTCAGCACTATCTTCCATCCGCACCTATGATGATGTGATCCAATAGGCTTATGTTCATCAGGACTCCTGCGATAGTCACTCTTCTCGTTGCTTTCAGATCCATACGATCTTTTCTTCGCAGTTTATCTGGGAAGTCTTTTGATCATGTCCAAATTTAGAAACACCTACTTTTCATCTTAAGAATCCTGCGATGCAGGATTCTTACCGCATTTTTTATCGAGATTGCGAACTTGTTTCGCAATTACCTATTTTATTCTTCTATTCCATCCCATCCCCATTCTAACTTCAAATGTCGTTCCGCCCTGCTCATTTCCGCGAACCTCAATCTTCCCATCATGCACCCGCACAATTTCACGCACTAACGCAAGTCCAAGTCCCACACCGCCAAGCTCACGGCTTCTTGACTTATCTACCCGGAAAAATGGTTCAAAAATCTGCTCTCGAAATGCCTCATCAATTCCATTCCCAGTATCCGCAACTGTCAGGACAACTTCATTCTTCTCTCTCTTCGCCGATACTGTAACGGTTCCATCTACCCGATTATATTTAATTGCATTTTCAACGAGATTATAAATCATCCGATAAATCAGAATATCACTTCCTGTCAATATCAGTTCATCCTCTGGCTTTTCGTTACTGTTCACACTACATGCGACCAGCAACGACTCTTCTGTTCCATCTGTTCTTCCATCCGATGAATTCTGTGTCTTCTGTATCAGTTCAATATTCTTTTCCTGTGCCAGCGGTTCCAAATCTGCCAGCACCTCCTCTATCAGCCCCTGCATTTCAATCTTTTCATTACGTGCTACCGTCTGCAGCTCACTCATATCTAAAAGCGTTCTGACAAGCTTGCTAAGGCGTTCATTTTGCTCTGTTACCATCTGGATCGTCTCTTGTGCAGCTGCTTCGTTCTCTGAATTCTCCGCCGCATGATAGAGATCTAGTTGTGCCTGTATTAATGCTAAAGGGGTTCGGAGTTCATGTGCTGCATTCCCTGTAAACTGACGCTGTGTCTCGAATGATTCCGAAAGTCGCAGGAGCATCTTATTATAAGATGTACGAAGTCGGTCCAACTCTGCGATTTTATTTTCCTCAATCGTATACTCTGTCAGATTCTGCGCCTGAACCTTTTCTACTGTTTCTGAGAATTCTCTGAGTGGTTTCAATGCACGGCCACTGACAAAATAAGTTACCGCTCCGCCAATCAGCGCTACAACACCAGTGATCAACAAACTTCTATTTCTATAATCTGATTTCGAATTATAAACCTTCGTGGCAAACTGCGCTGCAAAATCATCCCACTCATTATCCGGAATATCAATGTAGACTGCCTCCGGCGTAGTGCCCTGATCTGTAACGGTCTCCTGAAGCGTATCGATATAATAGACACCATTCTTATATAAGAAAAATGTCAGACATCCACACAATACTGTGATCAGCACGGTTGTAAGAATCGTCAGTCTCCACTGGAGCGATATTTTTCTCATGCTTTTCCATCTCCTATCTTATACCCCTCACCAATCTTATTCACGATGGGATCATAACCAAGTCCTGCTTTCAGTTTCTTTCTCAGAGAAGACATATGCACTCGGATCGAACCGCTGAAACTATCTACAGAAGAATCCCAAACATGCTCGATCAACTCTTCCTGACTGACCGGTCTTCCCTGATTCAAAAGAAGATACTCCAGAATTCCATTCTCTTTTCTTGTCAATGCAACCGGCTTATCTTTTGCATATGCAGTCCTTTCTTTTGTATCAAAACGAAGACTGCCACATTCAAGACAGACATTTTTCTGTACAAACTTTCTTCTTGTCAGGCTTCGCACACGGGCTTCCAGCTCTTGCAGATGAAATGGTTTTTCCATATAATCATTCGCCCCCGCATCAAGACCGTCAACCTTATCTGCAATCTGACTTCTCGCAGATAAGATCAATACTTTTGTCTCTTCATTTTCCTTGCGAAGCTCCCGAAGAATATCCATTCCATCCATCCCCGGAAGGTTAAGATCCAGCACGATCAGATCATACATTTCCGCATAAATCATATCCAGTGCTTCCTCTCCGTCATTACACGTGTCTACCTCATAACCTGCCTGATGCAGACTTTTCGCAATCATATCACATAATTTCTTCTCATCTTCAACAACTAATAATCTCAATTTATTTTTCTCCATTTTCTTAACAGAAATTTTACACCCTCTATTGTATAATGCAAACATCGAAAGGTCAATAAACGGTTACTGTTCACACGATGTGCGACCAGCAACGCATCTCGCCATTTTAAATCGCCTTTGGCGATGAGGCGAGATGCATTCAAGCCAAAACATGCATCCTCCGTGTCAATCAGCGGAGTGATTGACACGGGAGTAAACAGTAACAATAAACTGACTTTGAACATTGAAAGGAGTATTTTAATGAAATCTGAAAAAGCAACACAGATTCTTTTACTTGCAGCCGGTCTGGTATTTTTCCTTGTCGGAATCTTCCGCGGAGAAGCTGCGGTTGTGCTTAGCAAGGCAATAAAATTATGTATGGAGTGTGTCGGAATTGGATAAGAAAATAAAATCAAACAAAAACCCTTTGGTCCGCTTCCGCGGATGGATCCAGGCGGCTGCAACGCTGCTGACCAATATTCACATCCCGAATCTGTTTAAAGGGAAAATTTATCAGGGAAATGTAAAGACGATGTGCGTCCCGGGACTAAACTGTTACTCTTGTCCTGCCGCCACAGGCGCCTGTCCGATCGGAGCATTTCAGGCTGTAGTAGGATCCTCCAAATTTAAGTTCACTTACTACATCACAGGATTTTTCATCCTGTTAGGTGTTTTGTTAGGACGATTTATCTGCGGATTTCTCTGTCCATTTGGATGGTTCCAGGATCTGCTGCATAAAATTCCGGGCAAGAAACTTTCCACCGCAAAGCTGAAGCCTCTGCGGTATCTGAAATATGTGATTCTGGTTGTCTTTGTTATACTGCTTCCGGCATTTGTAACCAATTCACTTGGTATGGGAGATCCTTTCTTCTGTAAATACATTTGCCCGCAGGGAGTACTTGAAGGCGCAATCCCACTGGCACTTGCCAACTCAGGAATCCGTTCCGCGCTTGGACATTTATTTACATTTAAATTCACGATCCTTGCGCTTTTCATCATCCTGAGCATCTTGTTTTACCGTCCATTTTGTAAATGGATCTGCCCGCTGGGCGCTATTTACTCACTGTTTAACAAGGTATCTTTTCTTAAGATCCAGGTTGATCATGAGAAATGTGTTGGCTGCCAGAAATGCAGCCGTGTCTGCAAGATGGATGTCAACGTAGTAGACACGCCAAACCATCCGGAGTGTATCCGCTGCGGAGAATGTATGAAAGCCTGTCCGACTGACGCAATCTGCTATCATTATGGGTTTTCAAACAAGAAAAAGGCTGACAATAAATAAACTAAAACAAACAAAATGTAATTTAAAGGAGATTTAAAATCATGAAAAACAAAACACTTAGAACAAACGCAATGAAATTAAAAAAGGTAATCGCTGCATCACTTGCCATTTCTGTACTTTTTGCATTTACAGGCTGCGGAAATTCTTCCTCAACAACCAATACAAAACAGGAATCTTCTTCCACAACAGAAACGGGCAGCACTGACGAGCTGAACAAAAAACTGGACGACCTTTACCAGCAGGAAAACCAGCTTTTTGCTGATCACAAAGATGCATGGGACAAAGTCTTTGGTCTTATGAATAAGAACACTGACGGTGATGCCATGAACGAAAACTATGCTGACTTTCTTGCAAGTACAGTTGAATCTAATAAAGACTCTTTCTCTGAAGAAGAATATGAAACTTTGAGCAAAGACATTGAAACAATTCGCGGTATCGAAGAAGAGATTGCAAAACTCGAGAAAGAGAGCGCTGCATCCGAATCCTCCGACAACGCTTCCTCTAAATCAGATGAGTCCACAGGTGTATTCAAAGGTTTCAAAGGAAAAGATCTGGACGGCAATGATGTAGACGACAGCCTTTTTGCTAAAAACAAAGTTACAGTTGTAAACTTCTGGTTCAGCGGATGCAAGCCGTGCGTCGGAGAGCTTTCCAAACTGAATGAATTAAATGAGAAGCTCAAAGAAATGGGCGGTGAAGTTGTAGGTATCAACACTGACACTTTAGACAACAATGAGGCTGGAATCAAAGAAGCAAAAGAAATCCTGAAAGCTCAGGGTGCTTCCTACAAGAACCTGACTTTCGATTCCAATTCAACAGTTGGAAAATACGCCGGAAACATCATGGCATTCCCTACAACAGTTCTCGTAGATAAAGACGGAAATATCGTTGGCGAGCCTTTCATGGGCGGAATCGATGATCAGTCAAACTACGATCAGCTGATGAAGCAGATCCAGTCCGTACTGGATCAGAACTAATTTAGATTTGTTTTTCATCCATCAATGAAATCTGCCTGGAATATCGAATTGTCGAAAATAGTAAAATGCTTTATAATGATATTACAAGCTGTAACATTAAAATGGTAATGAGCTGAAATCTCTTTATATATAGAAGGGACGAACTGATATGGATGAAAACAAACAGGAACAGATGGTTTCGATCATTGTACCGGTATATAATGCAGAAGCATATTTACCTGAAATGATAGAGAGCGTTATCTTTCAGAACTATAACAACTGGGAACTACTTCTGATTGATAATTGTTCAATGGATAATAGCTTCGAAATCTGCCAATCATATGAAAAGAAAGATGTACGAATACGAGTTATGCAAGAAACAGAAAAAGGTCCGGCGGCAGTCAGAAATCATGGTCTGCTGGCTGCCCACGGTGGCTATATAATGTTTCTGGATGCAGATGACTTTTTAGCAGACAATGCAGTACTCGACCGATTCGTAAATGTGATGAAGCATGAAGAAGCAGATATTGTGGTGGGAAATTATGAACGGCTGTGGAACGGACGACGTTTTGCAGCCGCAAGTCATACGTCCTTTTCTGAATTGAATCCGGATTCTGAAGACTTCAGATTTCAGGGATTCTTTTCAGTTGGGACACTTTCTTATGTATGGGGAAAACTTTACCGAAAACAATTTCTAGAGAAAAACGAAGCTGTTTTTGAGAATCTACCTTACGCAGAAGATAAACTTTTTAATATTCAGTGCTATTTATGCAATCCGAAATATGCTTTTATCCAGGAGACAGGATATATTTATCGAAAAAATGATGACTCCATTTCATTTACTTATCGGCCGAATTCCCTGGAATGCTGGATGGCAATTGCATATCGATTACAGAAGCTCCTGACAGAAAAGGAGATAAAACAGATTCATTGCTTAAAGGATAAAAATGTAGAAAGAGAATGTCTTGAAAAAAAATATTGGGGATTTATTTATTATTTAATATTTTTTGCAATTTTCTTTGACGCTAAGATGGAATATGTAGAACACAATCATTCGATTTTGGCCGTAATAAAATTGATAAAAATGTATCAGACAGATGATTTGTCCAAAGAAACATTTGTACAACTAAAACGAAAAACATATACAGGAAAACTGTCTCAGAAATTGTGGAAAATCATGATTCAAGGATTTTCTATGGCAATGTGGTTTCACTTATATTGGGGACTCGCATTTGGTATCAAATTATTAATTGATCTAAGAATTGATGAAAAACTTTCAGATACAGGGTTACGTGAGTAAACAGTAAAGATCACTACCGATTCAAGCAATACTTAATCAGAATTAATTTACATTCGCCACCACGCTTGCTATACTGAAATCATATATATAATCAGGAGGCTATTTAAAATGTCTTTTATCAGCGTTTTTGATGTTATGGGGCCGAATATGATCGGTCCTTCCAGTTCTCACACTGCCGGTGCGGCACGCATTGCTTATCTTGCACAGAAGATGATCAACGGACCGCTTGCAAAAGTAGAATTTATTCTCTACGGCTCTTTCGCCAGAACGTATCACGGACACGGTACTGACCGCGCACTTCTTGGAGGAATCATGGGATTTTCCACTGATGATATGCGAATCCGGAATTCCTTCGAGATTGCTACAGAAAACGGACTGAAATACTCTTTTACTCCGAATGAGGAAGAAACTGATATTCATCCGAATACCGTCGATATTATTATGACCAATACTGCCGGTCAGGAGATGACGATCCGTGGAGAATCTCTTGGCGGCGGTAAAGTCCACATCACACAGATCAATCATGTAGAAGTAGATTTCACCGGTGAATACAGTGCTATCATTGTTGTCCAGAAGGATGTTCCGGGTGTTGTTGCCTGGATCACCAGCTGTCTCAGCGACCGCCGGGTCAATATTGCTTTTATGCGTCTGTTTCGTGAATCGAAAGGACACACTGCTTACACGATTGTAGAATCCGACGGAAAACTTCCGGAAGAAATTGCCGACACTATCCGCCAGAACGAACATGTTCTGGATGTTATGGTCGTACAGATGTGATTGTGTTCAAGGAGGTTTTTTATATGGATTTTAAAAATGCAAACGAACTCCTTACACTATGTGAGGAACAGAATATTTCTATCTCTGAAGTTATGCGTAATCGAGAGATCATAACCGGAGAATGTCCTGCTAAAGAAGTGGATCAAAAAATGGCGCGTGTTCTTGAAATCATGAAAGAAGCTGCCCGCTCTCCGATTGAAAAACCAATCCGTTCCATGGGCGGGCTGATCGGCGGAGAGGCGCAAAAACTTGCACAGCATTCTGCCAGTGGTCAGGGACTATGCGGTGAACTGCTTGAGAAAGCTATCACTTATGCTATGGCAACCCTTGAGACAAATGCGTCCATGGGACTGATCGTTGCTTCACCTACCGCCGGTTCCGCAGGCATCGTTCCGGGATTGCTTCTCGCTTTTCAGGAAGTATACCATTTCTCCGACAAAGAGATTCAGCAGGTTCTCTTCAATGCGGGCGCTGTCGGTTACCTCGCCATGCGAAATGCCACTGTTGCCGGTGCTGTCGGAGGGTGTCAGGCTGAGGTTGGTGTTGCATCTGCTATGGCAGCGTCTGCCGCTGTTGAACTTATGGGTGGAACTCCTAAGCAATGTCTGGATGCCGCCTCAACAGTCCTTATGAACATGCTTGGACTCGTCTGTGATCCGGTCGGAGGTCTGGTAGAATACCCTTGCCAGAACCGTAATGCAGCCGGGGTTTCCAATGCACTGATTGCAGCTGAAATGTCCCTTGCCGGCATTTCTCAGCTCATTCCTTTTGATGAAATGCTCGAGGCAATGTACAAAGTCGGAAAGCGACTTCCGGTTGAACTGCGTGAGACAGCACTAAGCGGATGCGCAACAACACCATCTGCCTGTGAAGCATGTCATATACATGCATGATGATACTATTAGATCAACTATTCTAAACAATTAACCCGGAGGCAGGAAAAAATGAAACCGATTTACGAAGAAAATGAAGAAACACTGGAAATCGCTGAACAGATTTCTTGCCATATTCCCCCACATCTTCACAAATCAATGGAACTTGTATCCGTGACAGAAGGTACACTGGAAATCGGAGTCGGAACTGAATTGTACCATATGGAAAAAGGCGATTTTGCACTTGTATTTCCGGAATTGATCCACCACTATCAGGTATTCAACAGTGAATCCTGTAAGGCGATTTATGCACTTGCTTCACCGCTTCTTGCTCCTAGTTATACGAAAGAATTACAGCAATTTTGTCCTGTAAATCCGGTAATTCTGGCTCAAGAAGTACACCCAGACGTAAATTATGCCCTGCGAAGCATGCTGGTCTATCCAGCCGCTTCACAAGGGCATATTCTGCATCAGGCATTTATTCAGATTATACTTGCACGCACTCTTCCCTTATTTGAAATGATAGATAAGAGCAGTGTGGGAAGTAATGACATTATCTACCAGACTGTTTCTTATATTGCTGCACATTATACAGAAGAACTGACGCTTTCCAAAATGGCTCATGACCTTGGAATCAGTCAGTCCTCTTTATCACGTGTCTTCTCCGGCACATTTCATACTAATTTTAACCGGTATCTGAATGAAGCAAGATTGGATTACGCCTGTAGTCTCCTGCTTCACAGCGACCATACGATTCTCGACATCTGCATCCGGGCAGGATTCGACAGTCAACGGACATTCAACCGAGTATTCCAGGAGCGGTATCATATGTCACCAAGAGAGTATCGAAAGCAGCCGCATTAAGCAGCGCTTTCGATATTAACTGTTATTAACCTCTCTCATATGCCATCTGATAAATTACCAGAATATCCTCATATGCCAATGGTTTATATCCAATCAATGAACGGGTTTTATTCCTTGAGCAGTCAAGTGCCAATTTCGCAAGGTCGTCTTCTTTCACACCAAGTTCTTTCAGTCCGATTGGCATTCCAATTGATGCATAATACTGCTCCTGCATATCAATTGCAGTTTCAATTGTTTTCTCCGGATGTTCAAAATCAATATCCATCCCCCATACATTAGATGCATACTGCAGCCAGCGATTTATATTTGCTTTGTAAACATATCTTGCCCAACTGCACCACAGCGCTGCAAGTCCTGCTCCATGCGCTACTTCCGGGTACATTCCGGATACTTCATGCTCTAACTGATGAACAACGAGCTGGGACTCTCTTCCACACTGTGTGAGTCCATTATGTGCAAGTGAAGATGCCCACATCATATTTGCTCGTGCAGCATAATCTTCCGGATTCTTCAGACAGTCTCCTGCCGCTTTGCGTACACTTTTGATTACAGCCTCTGCAATTGAATCTGTCAGATAGGTATCCTCACCCGGACAGAAATATCTTTCAATCGTATGCATTGCAATATCTACTGCTCCGCATGCTGTCTGATAAGGACTTACTGTATAAGTAAGAACCGGATCCTCAATTGCAAAGTTCATACGGTTAAAGAGTCCGTTACAGCCACGTTTCTCTCCTGTTTCCGGATTACTGATCACACAGGAAGAACTCATCTCGGAACCGGCTGCTGCCAATGTCAGGATTGCTCCCTTCGGAAGCGTCTTCTGTGGAACAGCTTTACCACAATGAAAATCCCAGACATCCACTTCAGGATTCGCCAGTCCATTTGCAATCGCCTTAGATGAATCCAGAACGGATCCACCTCCTACTGCAAGAACAAAGTCTACGCCTTCTTTTTTGCCAAGCTCAATCCCTTCTCTTACAAGCGGAAGTTCCGGATTCGCAACTACTCCGCCAAGCTCTACAAAACTGATGTTTTCTTCCCTCAGACAATTCTCCACCTTATCAAGCAGTCCACTCTTTCTTGCGGAATTTCCACCGAAATGTATCAGGACTTTCTTTGGATGAAACTCTGCAATGATCTTACCGACCTTTAATTCCTCGTCTTTTCCGAAATACACTTTTGTTGGTGTTTCATAGATAAAATTATTCATTTCTAGCACTCCTCATTGATATCCGCACGGTCTATCATTACATTCAGAATCTCTGTATCCGTGGCACGCATACCAACTCTTCCAATGTAACCCATGCTCTTAATTGTTTCTTCAATATCATCTTTGATGATACCTTCTCCCGGCAGGAAACTTTTGTTCTGAATACTAAGCTGAAAAGCCATAAGTGCAGCATCAACAGATGTCGCTATCTTCGCTGCGCAGGAAGGTTTCGCTCCATCGCAAACGATTCCTCCGATATTTCCAAGTGTATTGATGATTGTCAGGGAAACCTGTTGATAGGTTCCACCATACATATAGGTAATACCTGCACCGGCGCCACAGGCAGCACTGACTGCACCACAGTACGCCGAAAGACTTCCAATATAATATTTCTGATGGATCGCAATCAGATTGCTGACAACAAGAGAACGGCAAAGCTTCTCATGAGATACTTCCCATTCATCTGCAAACACAATAACCGGAAGCGACACCGTCATGCCTTGATTACCACTTCCTGAATTGATAACAACCGGCATAGAACATCCGCCCATACGCGCATCACTTCCGGCTGCTGCCCTTGCACAGGCTCTCGTAGTAACACTCTTTCCCCATACATGCATCAGTGTTTTACCAATCTGCGCTCCATAGTTATTATCAAGTCCTTCCTGAGCAATCGCAGAATTCAGTTTAATCTGTCGATCAATGATCGGCTGCACATCTTCCATACGAACCTGATCCGCAAAATCAAGGATATCTTTAACCGTAAGTTTTGATTTATCTACGGTAGTCTTAACCTCTGATTTATAAGGATTATCCAACAGCACTTCACCATCCTTTTCAATTCTTGTAATATTCGTGTGCTGATGTTCGATTGTTACAGAAGCAAAATGCTCTCCTTTTCTTACTTTAGCTGTAATATAGAGGTTATCAACTCCTTCAACTAAAGAACAGGAACAGATTTTCTGATTGATCAGTTCTTTCGTTTTCGCAATATCTTCACAAGTCACTTCACTCAACACTTCCAGTGCCTTATCCGCATTTCCCCCTACGATACCAAGAACTGCTGCCACTTCCATTCCTTTCATTCCTCCGGAATTCGGAACTGTAACGCCCTTAACATTCTTGATAATATTTCCACTGAGTTCCATTTCTACAGAATCTGGAAATTCTCCAAGAATCTGACGTGCTTTTGCCGCTGTATAGGCAATTGCAATCGGTTCTGTGCATCCAAGAGCAGGTACCAGTTCCTGCCTTAGGATATTCAGATAGTTTTCGTATAATATAGAGTCCATTTAAAAGGTGCTCCTTTCTCAAAATAACGTAAAATATATATGAAACAAGTATATACTTTTTGAGAAAATAAAACAATCATTTACGGATAGAATCACATTTGTGAAGAATTGCTATATAGAACAAAGAATGTGCCTTGGCACATTCTTGCGCCTGCGGCGGTCGCTTGCGACACCTACCTTGTACGCCGCAGTGCGCATCCTGAGCGGAGCGTTTTTTATATATTAGGAAAGGACTTTCCTAATATATAAAAAATAAGGGTAGATATCTTCTCTCAAGACATCTACCCTTATTTTTTATTGTTTATTTGATTTGATTTTTCTGTATATTCCATGGCTTACAATCTTCCGCCCCATCCGTAAGTATTACCCATTAATTTTACATAACTTTCAAGTGCTTCTTCAAACCATTTTGCTAATTTTCTCATAATTTTCTTTCTCCTTTTTTCTTTTATTTTCTTTTTCTAGTGCTTATCGAAAATACATTCCGTTCATCTGTCCGAAGAACTTGATATCTTCTTCATAAATCTCATGCAGCCATCTTTTAATTCTCTTCATCATCTCTAAACACCTCCTTTTCGTTTACAATTGCATTATAGGCGAAAAGAAGGTGCATTTCTTGCCAAATCCAGATGAAAAGTAGCCAAAATCTGCAAATATATCATATATTAAATGTTTTTCTTGATTTTTTAAGACATTTCCCCATAAGATATGCTTCTCATATAAAGAAGGGGCTGTCGGTAAATAACGTTTTTTAAAGCTGACAGCACCAAACAAAAATATCCTGACAGTTACAAGGCTTTCTGGCTCTGCAACTTGTTCAGGATATTTTTATTTTGATAAATACTTTCTGTTTTTGCCGCAAAAAATCCTTGTTTGGATTTTTTATTATCAATTTATTTATTCTCTGCATTTATTTTCTTGTAAAATGCTTTGTCTGTATAAATTTCATCCTTAAATGGATTCAACTTATTCTTGCGGATCACGCTGAACTGGTAAATAACTGCCGCCGCATTCACAACTAAAGAAAGAAAGCTTACAGCAAAGAATGCTTTCGGATTATGTGTTGTCGGAACAGGCGCCAGTCTGTCTGCAAACTGTGGAACTGTCATGATAAACATAATCCAAAGTGCCAGTGTGTGTGCTCTGTGCTGTAACCAGCATCCCTTCTTGATAAAGAATGCAGGGATAGTACAGGATAACAGCAAAATCACACCACAGTATACAGAATGGTCTGAAATACAGTTATATGTATATGCAAAGTTCCAGAGGTCATATCCAAGGATATAGATCCAGTCCATATCCGGCCACATCATATCTTTACTCTTCTCTTTAGAAATGTAGATACCTGTCCATCCGCAGATCAGCAGGATATTTAAAATACCTGCGATTCCGTTCATGATGTTCCACGGTCCTGACATAACCCAGAGATTGTTTATCTTCTCGCCTGCAAATGCATGGAAGCTGTATGCCTCGAAATCACGGAAAACTGCCTCACAAATATTAATTGCAAGAATCAGTGGCGGGAAGCAGATTACCCATTTATGCTTTGTTGCATTCGGAATATAACGCATTAGCATGAAACCAACACAGCCTGCAAGTGCAGAGTAAGTCTTTGCCCAGTTGAACCAGTTTCCGGTTCCGTACTCATTTCCCGGCGCACAGGTTGTCGGCCATACAAAGATTGTCAGCACAACCGGAACAATCACAAACAGTAAGATTCCACCCCATTTTGTTTCACGTCCTAATTCATTCAGTGCGATCAGGACTACGAGGATAAAGAACATAATTCCCCAGGTTTTTAAGTCAGGTACATTATAAAGTATTCCCATTTACTTTTCCCCCTTGTTTCCTTTTAAAATTTTCCTTAGCGGATACGCCACACCGACGAAATGCGTAGCATTTTGGAGGTTGGCTCTGAACAGTTACTTTAATTTCTTTCAAATTTATTTCTTCTTAAATTTTAGTTTGATGGACTGTTTTACCATGTTCGGAAGAACAAATTTCAGACGATCCTCGTAAGGAACCATTCTGCTACATTCCGGAAGTTCTCTATGTAACTTGATTGCATCAAATTCACATTTTGTTGTACAAAGTCCGCAGCCGATACATTTATTCGGATCAACAACAGATGCTCCACATCCAAGACAGCGCGCTGTCTCCGCTTTCACCTGCTCTTCTGTAAATAAAAGCTTTGCATCACGGAAGGAATGTTTTGTATCAATTGCATCATTATGTCCTGGAATCTGACGGCTGGAATTATCATAATTCTCCACCTTGATGTCATTCTTATCTAATTCGATGAAATCATTTCTGTTACGTCCGATTGTAAGACTGGACTGTGGCTGTACAAAACGATGAATTGAGATTGCTCCCTGCTTTCCTGCTGCGATCGCATCGATTGCAAACTTCGGTCCTGTATAAACATCTCCACCAACGAAAATATCCGGTTCTGCGGTCTGGTAAGTAAGCTCATCTGCAACTGCTCCATTGCCACGTCCAAGTTCTACCTTGCTTCCCTTTAACAGATCACCCCATACGATTGACTGACCAACAGAGAAAAATACATGCTTACATTCTACTGTCATAAGCTCACTCTCATCATATGTCGGATTGAATCTTCCTTCTGCATCAAATACAGAAAGACATTTCTTTAATACAACACCGCGAACCTCACCATTCTCGTCTACGAGAACTTCCTTCGGTCCCCAGCCCGGATTTACAACGATTCCTTCTGACTCAGCTTCTTCTATCTCTTCTACGGAAGCCGGCATTGTCTCTCTGGACTCCAGACAGAACATATTTACCTTTGTATCGTCACTTGCGCATCTCTTAGAGTCTCTTGCTACGTCGATTGCTACGTTACCACCACCGATGACAACTACGTCACCCTTGATGTCGTATTTTTCATTTGCATTCACCTCTTTTAAGAGATCAACCGCAGATGCACATCCCTTTGCTGTATCATTCGGGATTCCCGGGAGACGTCCGCCCTGACATCCGATTGCAATGTAAAATGCTTTGTATCCCTGTGCACGAAGTTCATCTAATGTGATGTCTTTTCCAACTTCTACACCAGTCTTGATCTCTACCCCCATCTCTTTGATAATATCGATTTCTGCCTGTACGACATCCTTCTCTAATTTGAATGATGGGATTCCGTATACGAGCATACCGCCGGCACGCTCATTTTTCTCGAAAATAGTCGGCTTATATCCTTTTTCGGCAAGGTAAAATGCACAGGATAATCCCGCCGGTCCACCACCGATGATTGCAATCTTCTCATCGAAATATCCTTTTGTTGCCGGAACTACTTTCTCCGGAATAAAACGTGTCTCAGCATTCAGATCCTGAGCTGCAATAAACTTCTTAACTTCATCGATTGCAATTGCCTGATCGATTGTTCCACGTGTACATGCGTCCTCACAGCGACGGTTACAGATATGTCCGCAAACTGCCGGGAGTGGGTTGTTCTTCTTGATCAGTGCAAGGGCATCTCTGTATCTTCCCTGCGCTGCCATCTTGATATAACCCTGAACAGCGATATGTGCCGGACAGGCTGTCTTACACGGAGCTGTACCTGTATCATAACAGTTGATGCGGTTCTTATCACGATAGTCTTCGTCCCACATCTCCGGTCCCCATTTCTTCTCTGTAGGAAGAACATGCTTCGGATACTCTACCTGAGAACCATCCTTCTTACAAAGCTTCTGACCAAGCTTAACAGCACCTGCCGGGCAGTACTCTACACAACGTCCGCAAGCCACACAGTTCTCTGTCTCAACTTTTGCAACATATGCAGATCTGTCCATATTCGGTGTATTAAATAACTGTGAAGTACGAAGTGCATAACAGACATTTACATTACAGTTACAGATGGCGAAAATCTTATTCTCACCGTCAATATTTGTAATCTGATGTACGAAACCATTGTCCTCTGCCTGTTTCAGAATCTCTAACGCACGTTCCTTTGTAATATAGTGTCCACCTTTATTTGTCTCAACGATATAATCTGCCATATCGCCCACCGCAATACACCATTCTTCCGGATCATCCGCACATCCCTCATCGAATGTTTTACGAGATCTTCTACAAGAACATGGACTCGCTGCATATTTTCCCTCATACTTTTCAAGCCAATGTGAAATGTGCTCGATTGGCAGAGACTGATTCTCTGTTGAAATCGCCTTCTCTACCGGAATAACATGCATTCCAACACCGCCCTCTGGCATAAATGGTGCAAGTCCTTCCAATGCAATACGACTCATTCTCTCAAAGAAAAGTCCAAGCTCCGGATGCTTCTCTAACATCTTCGCATTCATACAAGAGAACTCTGCACTTCCGGGTACGAAGATTGGCAGTACATACTGCTTCTCATGCTGTGGATTTTCCCAGTTATACTCCACCAGCGCAACCTCTGCCATTTCCTCTAACTGCTTCTCCAGATAATCTCTATCCTTACCAGTAACCTTCACCATCTGGTCTAATGTTTTCGGCTGGCGCACCCCCATCTTCATTGCGATCTCAGCCTGCTCGTCCGTACACAAAAGCGCTAATCCCCAATACTCCGGATCGTACTTTGTCATCTTCTCTAATCCGAGTTTTTTCTTTGCACGCCCTGTCATCATCTTGGCAAGTTTTAAGATTGGTTCACGTTCTTTTTCGTTCTCGATATAATCCGGATACCAGCCTTTAAATTTGTCTGTCATATTCCCTCTCCTTTTTCATAAATCTTTTCATAAATTATAATAATTTCCTATAAGACCAACATAACACTTGTTATGTACTTTGTCAAACAAATATCGATGTTACATTTATCTTTTTTTATGCTATAATCATGTTACTGTTTACTCCCGTGTCAACCACACTGCCAAGAGACACGGATAATGCAGATTTTGTGAGTAATAACACAATTCATTTCGAGGTGTAAAGAACATGAATGAACAAAAAAACACAACCAAAACACAGATCAAACAAGCCGCGATCCGACAGATTGAAAAGTTCGGAATTGATAAGACAAGTATGCGTTCGATTGCTGCCGAAGCCAATATGACAACCGGCGCGATTTATTATTATTATAAGAACAAACAGGATTTATTTGACGAAATCGTCACAGATTCGATTCATTTCGCACATCGTATTTTTCATGAAAATAAAAACGAGAAAATCACCGTAGATTCTCTCTTTTCTGATGTAGAAAAAGAAGCTCGGATTCGTTTCAAACGCCTTCAGGAAGAAAAGCTATACTTACTTCTATTATCAGATGCGATGAAATGTGATTCAGAATTTTCCCAGAAATATACCTCCGGATTGAAGTCGATCCTGGATCAGGCTGCTACGCTTTTTGCTTCTGCATTTGCACTTGATGATCGTAAGCTTGCAGAACAATTCGCTTCTATCTTTATGGCTACACTTGATGGATTCGCGATTCAACAGGTACTTCATGCGATTCCAAAAGATGATACTTCTTATGCAGATACGATTCTTGATTTCTTCACAACCTGCGTTCCGTATTATATTGAGAAACATAGAGAGTCTTGATAGGAGCAGTAAAGCCGATACAGGAAATGAATCCTGCACCGGCTTTATTTTCTTCTATCCCTTTCTTTTATAACTTTCGAGAGCATATACATATCATCCAGCATGTCGCCAATACCAGATAAGTGCCCACTATCAGTATTGCTAAAAGAGTTCCCTGTAAATAAACAGAATCCTCCACTGTTACGGCAACAATATAACTATCGTCCCGTCTCGTCATACATCTACAGTGTTTCCCATCTATTTTAACATGCTTAACAACTACTTGATTCTTGTCTACCTGTTCAGACGATATCCCGATTGCATCAAGTTTCTCTCGTATTTCCATCAACACGGTTCATTTCCAAATAGATGAAAAACGGTTGAGAATTTGTAGGTTCTATGATAAGATATTAACTGTGTCTGGAATACAGATACAATTGTTCCCTTAGTTAAATGGATATAACGAGGTCCTCCTAAGACTTTATTGTAGGTTCGATTCCTACAGGGAACGCTTGATAAGAGGCGGAAATGATTAGCTGATTAGCAAAATCGTTATCCGCTTTTTTCTTTTTTTCGAAAAATAATTGCTTTGAAAATCAGCTGTTTCTGCTAACAAATCCATAAAAATGTTAGCTGACAGCTAATAAAAAGCAGTCATTTGCTAACAAGAAAAATTTACAGTCCTGCTAACGAACGAATGGCATGCCCGTTCAGACTAGATTTATAAAAAATTCTAGTTTGGACGGGTTTTTTGTCGTCCTAAGATAAGGAGGTAAATCATGCAGAAAGTAAAAGAAAAAAGTAATTGGAAAGGCGAAACCATAGTAGAAATTGAAATAGAAACCACAGACTGAGGAATATGATAATTTGCCAGAATTCGAAAACTTCGCCATGGTAGCCGCCAAAATTGCTGGAATCAAAACTGTGCCTAAAATGTGTTCTCTAGAAGACAAACTTTTATGTGCATGTGAAGATTCCTATTTACCGGAGAAATATATAGAACAGACTAAACAACTGATCACAACACGAATCGCAGTACTAAAGGAGGGCTGAAACACCCCTACATACAAAATGGAAGATTCTCCTAATTTTGTATGTAAGGGTGTGCTCACCGAGCGCACCACTGCAATAAAGCCCTCGTCATATTTTGTCAATCACGAGTGATAGACTTTGATTTGAAATTCTCACATTAGGAATTTTCGTTTAACCGCCACAGCGCAGCTGCTAGATAAAAATCATAGGTGGCCGGCATAAGGGTGAAATCAGTGTTTGTTATCTGCTTTATCTTATTAAGCCTGTACGTCACAGTATTTCTATGCAAAAACAAGGTGGCTGCAGTGGTGCTCAACTGGGAGTCGCAGTCGATTAGGTACACTGCAAGGGTTTCCATCAGGTTGTTACTGTCGTCCTTTAAGGCTTCTATTATGGATTTGATTTGATCGTTTCGATTGCCTCTATTTATAGCTAGATTTGTGATTTCCTGCGAAAATATAACATCATACATGTCGCGAAATTTTCGGTGGATGAAAATTTTGCTCATTGCTGCTGAATTTGCACAAAAGTCTGAGTATATTTTCCTCATTGAAGTTAGATTTTTGCTAGACTCCAAGAAAAACAAGGCTCCCTCATACTCGTTTATGCATTTCTCTATTTCCGTAGCTATAATGCCATCATCCTTTTGGGAAACCATTATAGAACTTAGAATTACAAGTCTGTCGTCAATAATATCCTTAACGTAGAATCTTTCACTTTCCTTCAATATGCCTTCAATCTGCCGAAGAATGTCTGTTAAATTGTCTTTTTCCGATTCTACTACAAGAATAGTTGAAAGCTTAGAAAAAGGCACACCACTAGCTTCAAGGAATTTTTCTCCTATTACGCGCGATGATTTCAAGATCAAAGTAATAACAGTATTATAATTCTGCATATCGAGGGTGTAGCCCCATAAGGTTGAGAAGAAATTTGTGCATGCACAAATTTCATCTAGCTTGTGTTCACTAATGCTGTTTTCGTTGCTTGAAGCATATAATGTAAGCCAGGTATTTCCTGCGTGGGGGAACTCTTTTCTATACAAATAAAATGACTTATCCTGCAACATTATGCTTTTACAGAAAAGGTCCGTTGAGCCATCAGCGAAGGCATTAAAAAAGAATTCTGGACCAAATTGTCCAAAGGACGGCTTATATATAGATGTGAAATATAAACCGTTTTTGTTATAAAGCACAAGGTTACAGTTATAAGTTTCAGCTATTACATTTAGCAGGGTTTCCATGCTTCTTTTATTGTAAGGAATCTGCTTCAATCTATTCTCCACAGTGTCTGAAAAGGAATCCGTAGATGCCTGATCGTAGAAAACAGCCCCCATTACATCTTTAATTACATCACTATAACTAACACTATATTCTGCTTCGTCTTCAATAAGAATTAAAGGTATGTTCATAACGTCTGCAGTCTGCAACAACTCGTCAGACACCTGAGGGATGACGTCACCCACGTAAAACAGCACTAGTGCAACGCCTCCAGCATCATATAAGTTTCTCATTTCCTCGCATTGTCTAGTAGGATCATCTTTAATTGAATAAAATGACGTGACTAACAACTCATTGGGATTGAATACACTAATTGCCTCTACAGACTTTGCAGGTATTTCTATTACAGATACTGATGATACTATTCTACCCAGTCCATTCTTGCCTGCAATCACTCTCGCAGAATGAAAAGAGGGTAGTCTTAAACAATCTTGAACAGTAACACTCATGGCTCCTCCTAGTATAATTTTTTCCTTTATGATATCAAAACTCACAGTCATAAACAAGGCTTTTGTGCAAAAGCACAATATGATTGATAAATAATTCTGTCATCTGCATAATTATCATTTATAATAGTGTGTGCTATCATAGAGAAGATTCAAAAGGAGGTACCCATTATGAGTACAAATGAAAATAAAGGTAAGAAAGCAGAAGTCACAGCTCTGCAGGCGATTTCTGCTGAAGACAGAAAAGACTGGATTTCGTTAGCCTTCGTTCAGGCCGGCATATGTGTATGCGTTCCTGCATTCCTATTGGGAGCGTTATTAGCGGAAGCAATGCCTATATGGCCAGCAATTATTTCAGGGTCACTAGGCTACTTAATTGTAGTAGTAGGTATGGTTGCAACGGGAATGATAGGCTGTGACCTTGGACTAGCATCCTGCACATGCTGTCAGGCCGGCTTTGGAAAAAGCGGAGCTAGATTTATCGTAAGTACAATCTTTGCTGTTAACATGATTGGCTGGTTTGGAATCCAGAATGGAGTATGTGGAGAAGCCTTCAGTAACGCAATGCTAGCTATGACCGGATGGGATATTCCAGTTGTAGTTTCAAACACAATTTGGGGAATCATAATGCTTCTGACTGCAGTATATGGAGTGCATGCGCTAGAAAAACTAGACAAGATTTCTATTCCATTACTAATGATCATTATGTGCTACGGAATATTCCTAGCATTTAAGGTTTACGGAACAGGAAACCTTAACGATGAAGGAACTGTACAATCCATGAGCTTCATGTCAGGTGTAGCACTATCATTTAACTTCACTGCTGTAGGTACAATCACTGGTCCTGACTATACTAGATTCCAGAAAAGCAGAAAAGACACTGTTAAATCTGTATTCTACGGTGTATTCCCAATGGGTGTAATAACTCTGATTATGGGAATCGTTCTTACAAAGCTATCAGGACAGTATGATATCAGTATGGTTCTAATTGAAGTAGGACTTCCACTCCTGGGCATCATTGCACTTGTTATTTCAACATGGACAACTAACTCAACAAATGCTTACAGCGCAGGTCTTAACATTGTTATGGCACTTAAGCTTAAAGATAACCGAAGAAGAGAAGCTACTTTAATTTCAGGAATTGTTGGTATTGTATTATGCGACCTGGGTATCTTGGGACACGTTGAGGGAGTGTTAAGCTTACTATCATACGTTGTTTGTCCTGTTGGCGGAGTAATTCTTGCTGACTACTGGGTTGTAGGAAAAGGTAAAGCTAAGAACTTTAGACCACAGGACGGTGTAAACTGGGCTGGTGTAATTGCTTGGGCATTAGGTGCAATTATTTCTTATACACTAGTTAAAATTGAATTCGTTGGTATCATTATAGGTTTTGTTATCTATCTTATTGCAGAGCACTTTATTCCATCTGCATCAAGAGATAACGCCGAAAATATAGCATAAATTATCACAAAAAAAGAGGAGACAGAAAAATGAGAGAATTAAACAAACAGGACATGATCGATCTATTGTACGGATGTGCAGTGCTTGGTACCGGTGGTGGCGGTCCACTTGCTGACGGTTTGGCTCTTTTAGAAGAACATTTCGAAAAGGGAAAAACTCTAAAATTAATCACTTTAGATGAACTTCCAGATGACGAGTATGTTGTTACTCCTTATGGTTGCGGTGCTCCATCAGCTAAACCTGATCCTAGATTAGCTCATCTGAAGCATAGCGAAACAGCTCCCGCAGTTTTAGCTGTACAGGCTCTAGAGGAATCTTTAGGTAAGAAAATGTATGCAATTGGCTCAACTGAATTAGGTGGAGAAAATACAGCTGAGGCTCTTCACGTTGCACTGTTAATGGATTTACCTCTTATTGACGCTGACCCAGCCGGACGTTCAGTTCCTGAACTGCAGCATTCTACATACTATGTAAAGAACGTTCCTATTTTCCCTATGGGCGTAGCTACAAAATTTGGTGAAAAAATTGTAATTCAGAATGTAGCGGATGACCTAAGAGCTGAAGATATCGTTAGAGCTATTGCTGTTGTAAGTGACAACCTTGTAGGTGTAGCTGATCACGCAAACGTTGGTAAGGTTATCAAGAATTCTCTAATTCCTGGTGCAATTACTTACGCTCAGGAAATCGGTAGAGTTCTTAGAGAAACAAAGGAAGCTGGCGGAGATGTTGCTTCTGCTATCTGTGATGATAAAGAAGGTAAAGTATTATTCAGAGGCCACATTTCAGATTACACTTGTGAAACAAGAGATGGCTTCAACTTTGGTGAAATTCATCTAAAGGGCGAAAGAGATTATACGGACGAAGCATATCGCATCTGGTTTAAGAACGAAAACATCATCTCATACCGCAATGGCGAAGTTGATGTAATTGCTCCAGACCTAATCTGCATGATTAACGGAGAAGGAAATCCAATGACTACACCTAATTTTGAAGTTGGTGATAAGATGACAGTAATTGCACTTCCATCCCCTGAAATCTGGACTACTCCAGAAGGTTTGGAATGCTTCGGACCTAAGCACTTTGGATTTGATGTTGAATACAAACCATTTGAAAAATAATTGAAGATGTACAAAGGCCGGTTGTATAATAATATATGATCGGCTTTTGTTTTAGAAATTATTGCGAGGAACTATCGCGAAGAAGTAAGGGAGTGATATCATCAATCCGTAAATATGACGATGAATCAAAGAATTTTACAGTTCCCATTATCGTATGGTATTGACCGATTAATGGATTCTTCTGTGACCTTACGAAATATGTTACTTGTATCTTCCGGTCACAAGTTAAGATATTCAATTTCATATCCAACTCATTTTGCTTTTCCTCCGATAGAATCTTTCTAGGTTCATAAAGAATCTCTTGTTGTCGAACGGTTTCATCCAGTCCCCGAAGTGCTGCAAAAGGTGCAAACTGTTTTGCCCTGCGTCCTATATCCATCGGATGCCTTCTGGAAACCGGTCTTGGTAAATATAAATACGGTTGATATACACTTGCCAGCACTTCTGATTGTTCAAATGTAATTGATATAATATAAAAAATCAAATCGGGAGTTGTCTCACACGTTGTATATGAAAATATCATGAAAAACAAGAAGGCAAGAGGCATAGATATACAGATAAGGGAAGGAGCCAAATCACACTGATTTGACTCCTTTATATTTAAAAAACTCACTAACGTTAATTGATTATAGTTCACTTTCACAAAATAGGTTACAGATATCGCTTACTTTGCATTTTCACTTTTTATTAGAAAAGAATAGTTATAAACAAGAAAATATCTTGTACTTACGATAGGAAATAAAAAATATCAAAAAAATAATGATTAATGGTAAGCTTGTGATAGAATGAAAAAAAGAGAAAAACATAAAGGATGTAGTTGGGGAGAATATTGGTTATGATTAGAAAGTTGCTGAACGGAGATATTGATAGAGTTGCTGACATATGGTTAAAGACAAATCTGAAAGCACATTATTTTATTTCCAATCAATACTGGAAAAGTAATTATGAACTAGTAAAAGAAATGATGTTACAATCCGAAATCTATGTGTTTGAAGCGGATAAAAAGATACAAGGATTTGTAGGACTAAATGATGAATATATCGAAGGTGTTTTTGTCTCTGATGAAATGCAGTCATGTGGCATAGGTAAACTTTTATTGGATTATATTAAGGATAAAAAAGTTAGCTTACGATTAAATGTATACCAGAAAAATGCCAGAGCAATTTCTTTTTACCAAAGAGAAGGGTTCATTATTCAATGTGAAGATTTAGATGAAGCTACTGGTGAAAAAGAGTACACCATGCTATGGAAACAAAAATAGAAATCGGGATTTGTGAGGAAAAGGCGAATGAAACAAAAAAGTAAAAATGCGATTTCAATCATAGGTGGTGCAGATGGTCCTACAAGCATTTTTATAGCAGGACATTCAAAAAAGCAACCCTTAAAGATTAGAATCAAAAATAGCATATATAGATATAAGAGAAAAAAAGTAGAGAAGACAATAGTTGCAAATCCTCATTCTCTTTCTGAAACAGTGCAGTATGCAAAAGATAAATACGAATTGACCGAAACTGCTCCCGCTGATAGAGAATATATTGAACAAATAAAATGTCTAAAAGAGAGTTTGATTTTGCAGTATGAACCAGAACTTTTGGGTGAAATGAAGGATATTCCGGTACCGGATTTTTCTAATGAAGCATCCGTCAAAGAGTATTTGGGTAAAATAAAGACTCGAAGTGAAATGATTGCTGAAATGCCCGATAGTATAATTCCTATGGATTTTCATTTGTATAAAATAAGAATCGATGATGATTTTCTTGAAATGGAGATAGATTATACTTGGAATATATTTAGAATGTCTTATTCAGGAAATAAGGCGGTAATGAAAAAATTTAAGAAAATATCCAGAGATTTATACAGTTATTATGGTGTTACTGAGAAAGATATTAAAAACAAGACAAAAAGATATTCGTCACTGGTAACGAATTTGAGTTCATAAATTATAAATTTAAGGAGTTAGTTATGGCTTTTGATTTTAAGAAAGAATATAAAGAGTTTTATATGCCTAAAAATAAACCGGAGATCGTGACTGTCCCTAAAGCAAATTATATTGCGGTCAGAGGAAAGGGTAATCCAAACGAAGAAGGTGGAGCATATCAGCAGGCAATTAGTGTATTATATGCGGTTGCATATACTTTGAGAATGAGTTATAAGACAGATCATAAAATTGCAGGATTTTTTGAATATGTAGTTCCACCACTTGAAGGATTCTGGTGGCAGGAAAATATACATGGTGTAAATTATGCAGATAAAGATTCTTTTAATTGGATTTCAGTTATACGCCTGCCTGATTTTGTAAATCAAAAGGATTTTGAATGGGCTGTTGAAACAGCAACCAAAAAGAAAAAAATAGATTGTTCATCTGCAGAGTTTGTGACCATTGACGAGGGATTGTGTGTTCAAATAATGCACTTGGGAGCATTTGATGATGAACCGGCAACTGTTGCACTTATGGATGCGTATTTGGAGCAGAATGGATATGTTAATGATATGAATATGGAAAGATTACATCATGAAATATATCTGTCTGATGCAAGAAAGGTTGCCCCAGAAAAATGGAAAACGGTCATTAGACATCCTATAAAGAAACTGTAAACTCGGCAATTGTCGAACTGACACAGTAGAAAGGATTATATATGAGATACTTTTATGAGATGTATTCTGACGCAGTAATTTGTCCTCAAGTTGAAGACGAATTGATTACAGATGCAAATCGTCCCCAAGTTGGGGATGATTTAAAAATCATTTTTAGAATACCATGGGGACATAACAAAATAATACTTGATAAATGCAAAGGAAATTCTGCAAAGGCATTGTTTTATATCAGAAAGACTATTGAAAACAATTGGTCAAGAGATGTTTTACTAAACTTCTTAGGAACGGATTTATATGAACGCCAGGGCAAATGTCTCTCTTATCAATAACTATGAACTGGGCATATGGACACGCACCTCATACAGAAGGTACATTTGCTTTTGTCGGTTTCTGAAGAAGTCGATATGGAATTAATCATCAATGCCGTATTTATTTTCCAGTGCTTCTTCTGCTAATTCCAGTTCATCTTCCAGTTTTTCAATCGTGCGTTCTCTCGCTTTGTATGTCTCGAAGCTAATCTCTTTCATCTGATAAGCATACTCAAATTCATCGTCAAGCTTATCCAGTTCGTCATCGACTGCGTCTACCTGTTTTTTCAAAGCGTAGAATTGTTCGTGATTCTCAGATGCATTTGTAGATGTTTTTGCATTGTTTACACTTTTTGTTATATTACGGATATCGTTTTCATAAGAAGAGAAATCATAATCCTTTTCGTTCGCATTCTCTACTGCGTTTTCTGTGTTACTGATATTATCATCATTGTCATCTGTATTTGATGTTACAACTTCCTGTGTCTTAATTTCTATATCTTCTGCTGCTCCATTATTGGATGAAGTGCATCCTGTAAAAGCAAATATTAATGTGAGAGATAATAAAACTACTAATATTTTTTTCATAACGTGTTCTCCTTCCGTCTCTTGGATGTTTTGTTTTTGCTGTTATATGTATCATATAGGGGGAAGATTAAAAAAAGATTAAAACAAATAGTAATTTCAAAAAATGAAAAAAAGGACTCTAGCAGACGAAAATGATTGGTATTATAATAATTACATTATGAGATTACTGATTGTAGAAGACGAGAATGATTTAAGAAACATTGTCAAAAAAAGGCTTGTCAAGGAACATTACAGTGTAGATGCCTGTGGGGATGGTCTGGAAGCGATGGCTTATATCGATATGACTTCCTACGATGGTATTATTCTTGATATCATGTTGCCGGGAAAGGACGGATATGAAATCTTAAGAGAATTAAGGCAACGAGAAGATGATACACCGGTTCTGTTACTGACAGCAAAAGACAGCATTGAAGACCGTGTCAAAGGACTGGATCTTGGTGCCGATGATTACCTGATCAAACCATTTGCATTTGAAGAACTACTTGCAAGAATCCGTGTCATGATGCGTAGAAAGCCACAATTTACATCCAATCAACTAAAAATAGCAGATCTTATTCTGGATCGTGACACAAGAAAGGTTACAAGAGCCGGAAATGAAATTGATCTTTCTGCAAAAGAATTTATGGTTCTGGAATGTCTTATGCGCAACAAAAATATCGTAATGACAAGACAGCAGATTGAACAGAATGCGTGGGACTTTGATTTTGAAGGTGGTTCCAATGTGATCGACGTATACATTCGCTATTTACGAAAAAAAATCGATGCACAATATGAACAAAAACTCATCCACACTGTTCGCGGTGTCGGATATGTAATGAGGGAAAACGAATGAAACAGCTGACGATCAAGAAAAAAATTACGCTATGGTACACCGGAATCATTGCCGTAGTTCTTGGGACTATTTTAGTTCTCGTCCTTCTTTTTGTGGATAAGGTTGGAATTTCTGCGACAGAAGAAGAAATCAGTGCCGCAGTGACTGGTTTCTCTTCAAATATTAATTTTCAGGATGATTCCTTTTATCTTGACGGCGATACCGAATTTTACGATGACGGTATTATGTTTTGTATTTATGACAAAAACGGACGCTTACTTTATGGAACGATTCCAACCCAATTTCCAGAAGAAACTATCCTCAAGTCGAATACACCGCGAATGATAACCGGATCAAATCGAAAATGGATGATATATGACAGCATTTACACTTACGGTAATGATGAGGAAATGTGGGTACGAGGAATTACCTCCGTACATTCTATAGAACTTTTCATGCAGACATCCGAGAAAATGCTGTTGGTTGTATTCCCATTACTCATTATTCTGATCGGGGCCATCGGATATTTTATGATCAAGCGGGCATTGAAACAGGTGGATCTTATCTGCGATGAAGTTGAAAACATCAGCAATGGAAAAGATCTTTCCAAACGATTGTCTCTGCCAAAAGCAAAAGATGAATTATACGAATTGTCGGAGAAATTTAACGAAATGTTTGAGCGCTTGGAATTTTCGTTTGAGAAGGAACGTCAATTCACATCAGACGTATCCCATGAACTACGGACTCCCGTTGCTGTTATTATTTCCCAGTGTGAGTACTTATTGGAAAATGATAACTTATCTGCGGAAGATAAGGAAGAGATTGCAGTCATCTTAAGGCAGGCAAAACGAATGTCAAAGCTGACAAGCGAAATGTTAATGATCGCCAGAAACGAACAGGATGAGCAGCATCTGATGGAAAAACTGGATTTTGGATTATTAAGCGAACTTGTAATAGAAGAACTGCAGACAAAAGCACAGGAAAAAAATATTGAGATCACCCTGCAAAAGCAGGACGACTTATTTATGAACGGCGACCAGACATTGCTTTTGCGTATGATGATGAATTTAATAACCAATGCCATCAATTACGGAAAAACAAATGGACATATTCATGTTATCCTGAAGGTCGAAAATGACCAGATTGTCGGTGAAGTGAAAGATGATGGTATTGGAATAAGTGAGGAACACCTGGACAAAATCTGGGAGCGTTTCTATCGCATAGACAAAAGCCGTTCCAGAGAAAATGGCGGTACCGGTCTCGGCCTTTCTATGGTGCGCTGGATTGTAAACCTCCACAATGGAACCATTCACGTCGAAAGTATCAAAGATATCGGAACGAGTTTTATTTTCCGATTTCCGAAAATATAAGGGGCTATCGCTATATATCCAATTTCTTTTTACCAAAGAGAAGGGTTCATTATTCAATATGAAGGTTTGGATGAAGCTACTGGTGAAAAAGAAAGGCCCGTATCCGTTCTGGATATGAGCCTTGCAAGAATTGGAGAATTGTAATCCTTAGATTTTACAAGTAAAATCTCTCCAGTTTTGTTTTAAAAAATTGAATTAATGGACCGTTGAAGCAGGCATTTATAATTGTACCAATCCCTACTACCGACCAGATACCCGCCCCAGATGCAGTGGCAAATATGATTCCGATAATCACAACAACAACATCCGAAAGAATCCTTGCTTTATGAAATGGGATTTTTTGATGTGTCAGTTTCTCGATTATAATTGCGACGCTGTCATATGGAGCGATTCCCATATCTGCGACCATATATAATGCCACTCCCATAGATGCCATCAGCTGAGCAAGCAGCAATGCAAGGATACGCAGTGGCAGATTCATCTGAATCTGCACTACATCATTCGCTACATAACAGATAAAATCTGCAATATATCCGACAAATACCATATTGATAATGGTCCCCAAACCAATACAGGATCTTGCCTGAAAGAATACAACTACAAGAATGATCGCATTGACAAGCAACTGCCACGTTCCAAAGCTCCATCCGATAAATCCGCTGATTCCAAGATTCATTGCACTGAATGGATCCACGCCAAATTGTGAAAGTCGTAAGAAAGATACACATAATCCAATAAACAATATTCCCAGTACCATTCCGCTGATTCTTTTTGTCTTCGTCATGCTCTATCTTCCCTCCTGAACTTTTTTGCCTTTCAGCATATATATTCTAGATTCAAAATCGGTACAAGGAGTCACATTCCCAGGCACTTCACCAGCTGTCACATCGGATGTGATCAATCCATAATTCATTAATTCATCTCCGTAATTTTCTGTATGGTTCCATACATTTTCATAAACCATATCCGGGTTCAATCCCTGTAATCTGACACGGCTATACGGCTGATTCACTCCATTTAAAACACGATAGTATCCTACGATTGCAAGCGTGCGGTCTTCATTTGTCACCATCCATACCGTCTCATTTCCTTCGAATGGACTTTTCAGACGATAAAATGTTCCAAACTGTAACACTTCTCGGTATTCTTTCATAAATGTGATCTGTTCTTTTACTTCTTTGATCTCTTCTTCTGTCAGTTTGTTGAGATCCAGTTCATATCCAAAAGTTCCAAAGTATGCTACATTCGCCCTTGTATGTAATGGGGTATTGCGAAATACCTGGTGATTCGGGACAACAGACACATGGCTTCCCATACTGCTGAGCGGATAACACATAGAAGTTCCATACTGAATCTTCAGACGCTCAATTGCATCCGAATCATCACTTGTCCATCCCTGTGGTGCATAATACAGCATTCCCGGGTCAAATCTTCCGCCACCGCTGGCGCAGGATTCGAATAATACTTCTGGAAACTCATTTGTCAAACGTTCATACAGATCATATACACCTAAAATATAACGATGGAACACTTCTCCCTGTCTGTCTGAAGGAAGTTTGCTGCTGTAGCATTCTGTAATGCTTCGGTTCATATCCCATTTAATATATGAGATTTTCGACTCCGATAATAACTTTGCCATCATTCCGTAAATATGATCTACTACTTCTTTTCTTGCAAAATCGAGTACATACTGGTATCTGCCGTGTGATGTATTTCTTCCCGGTGTCTGTAAGATCCAGTCCGGATGTGCTCGATAAAGATCAGAGTCTTTATTTACCATCTCCGGCTCAAACCAAAGACCGAATTTTAATCCAAGTGCTTCAATTCTTTCTGACAGGCCTTTGATGCCATTTGGCAGAAGCTCTTCATTTTCCACCCAATCACCAAGACCAGCTCTGTCATTTCTTCTTGCGCCAAACCATCCGTCATCTAAAACAAACAGTTCTACTCCACATTCTTTTGCTTTCCTTGCAATCTCTACAAGGCGATCTTCTGTAAAGTCAAAATAAGTTGCTTCCCAGTTGTTATTTAAAATCGGTCTTGCCTTATCACGCCAGTACCCTCTTGCGAGTCTCTTAGCATACAACTTCTGGAACGTCTGACTCATGCCATTTAATCCATTTTCACTGTAAACCAGAACTGCTTCCGGTGTCTGAAAGCTTTCTCCCGGTTCTAATTTCCAATCGAATCCTTCCGGATTGATCCCGGCTGTAATTCGTGTCACATCATGTGTATCTACCTCTGCCTGCATACGGAAATTTCCACTGTATACAAGGCTTATTCCAATTGCTTCTCCTGCATTTTCATCTGTGTTGTGACGTTTTAAAGCAAGGAACGGATTATGTTCGTGAGAAGAATTTCCGCGCATGCTGTCGATAGCTGTTATGCCCTGCTCCAATGTTCGATTCTTTATATAGCGCTCTCTGGACCACGCACCGGACAACTGCATCCATTCATAATCCTTATCCGGAAGATCCAGGCTTAAGCTCATCATATTTAATACATGCAGATTTTTCTCACCGGCATTTTCAATATAAGCACTTCTTGCAATTGCACTATATTCATCAAAAATCGTATATAAAAGCGCCAGTTTTGCACCAGTCAAAGCGTCTTTCAGGAAGATGCGCAATGTCTGCGCTTCCTCCTCGGACTCTGTGTAAGTTGCCGGCAATCCGGAGAGTTTCGGTTTTCCGGCAATAATCTCATAGCTTTCATATTGGAACTCACTGATTCTGCTGCCATTTTCCTGCAACAATTCAATTGCCGGATGTCTGTAATCTGTCGTACCGTAAACCGGATATTCCTGTCGGATATGTTCCAATGAAAAAGTACGATCCCATTCATATATATATGATGTCATTGGGCGTCCACATTTTTCAACCAGATAAGAAAAATCTGCTTTATCATGAAGTCGTTTTCCAAAATATAATTGTCCCAGATGTCCATTTTCTAATACACATAAGATATAACTGATTTTTTCATTGTATAAATGGAAAGTTTTCGTTTCCTCGTGAAAAATAATCTGTCTCATATACTACCCCTTTTATAATTGAATTGTTGACTCTTAAGCTGTCTGCTTTTTCGCATGCATTTCATTTACTTTTCTTGTGATTTCTTCCATCTTCTCACCTTTTAAAGTGTAGTATTTTTTGTAAATACCAAAGCTGGCAAATGCAAGAATGATTGGAATTACAATCATTAACACGCGAATCCCCATTACTGTTGCTGCGCTCTGCGTTACCGCTTTTGCGTTGTATCCTACAATCTGAAGACCAATTCCTGTTAATCCACCTGCTGCTGCCATAGCTGCCTTCATAAGGAATGTCTGTGCAGAGCATGTTACACTTTCATTTCGTACACCAAATTTCACTTCTCCATAGTCGATAACATCTGCCATACAGCATGTTGTTACTCCAAGTGAAAGACCTGAGCCGAAGAAAAGTAATGCACAACATACAATAACTAACACCTTGCTCTGTGGTACTACATATCCTGCTGCACCGAGCAGTACAAATCCAACAATCGGAAGTCCGCATGCAAATGCGTATACTTTTTCACGGCTAATTTTTTCTGCGATTTTCGGGAAGCATAAAAGTCCTGCCATCTCAGCAATAATCGCAAGTCCAAAAATAGAATACAGATATTCATCATGGCATACACATTTGAAATAATATACAGCAAAGCTTTTTGCAATCTGTGTACAAAGGTTAAATGTCAAAAGTAATCCGATAAATGCAAGCAGCTGATCATTTTTTACAATTACCTGAAATGCCTGTTTCAGACTTGTCTTTTCTGCTGATATACCTAATGTTGATTCCTCTTTTACATTAAATACAGTAATGCCGATTGTAACGATGAAAATAACTGCGATAATGATTGCGAAAAGTGTATATCCTTTTTCTGCGTAGAGATTGCTCTCGCCTGCAACTTTGTTCAGGTAGTTGATAATATAAAGCCCAAATGTTGCTACTGAAAATCCTGCAAGACTTGCGAAAAATCTTGGAATTACGGATACTTTCTCACGTTCGTGCGGGTCATTTGTCAAGTTCGGAAGCCATGACCAGTAAGGGACATCCATGATCGTATAAGTCATTCCATATAAGATATACATAACGGATACATATACGTACAATGCTGTTCCTGACAGATTAAAACTGTGGAATAACAAAACAAATACAACTGAATTTACCAATGTTCCGATTACAAGCCAGATTCTGAATTTACCAAAACGTGTATGTGTATTGTCAACAATCATTCCCATCATCGGGTCATTGATCGCATCCCATATTCTTGCCACAAAAAACAGTACGCCGACAAATGCCGGTGCCAGATACAATGTATCTGTAAAATAAAGCATTAAAAATGCTCCTACTAAATTGCAAATTGCATCTTTACCGATTGCCCCAATTCCAAAACATAATTTTTCTCTTGTAGACGCATATTTATATTGCGGATTTTTCTGAGTTTCTTTTTGATTTCCCATGATTCTCCTCCTCTAACACTCATTTGTTTATTTGTTGTTTAAGTGAAGAAACCTGTGCACTTGTTCCTTATGTCTGTTGATACAAGTATAGCGTACAAAAAAAGCATCCGTTATACCTTTTTGTTAAGAGTTATATCTCAAATGTTAGGTATCAGATGCTTTTTTTAACATTTTATCTATTCTTTTTCGATGTTTCCTACATAAATTGTTTTATGCTTCTTATATTCTTTCAGTTCATTTTGTGCACGGATCAATCGTTCTCGGGCATCCTTTCTGTTGTCATTACGATATTGGGTCGGCGTTATTCCCACTTTCTGCTTGAATATTTTACCGAAAGCAAGGGAGTTACGATAGCCACAGGAAACTGCAATCTCCTCCACAGACAGATCTGTAAGTGCGAGCTGCTCCTTTCCTCTGGAAATTCGAAATTCCGTCAAAAAATCTTTCGGAGAGATTCCAAGACTGTTCATAAATATTGTATATAAATAGCTTCGATTTAGTGCCAAATAATTTGCTATATCTTCCACTGTGATTTTCTGTGAATAGTAATTCTTTATATAGGCAATTGCTTCCTGCACATGTATGCTTTCTTTTGTATCATTCGAATATTGCTGAATTTCAATCCCACGAGCCAGTACTGAGAAAAACTGATAGAGCTTTCCCTGGAGATAATAAAGATTTTCTGCAGTTGAACTCGTATGATGAAGCATTTCAAATACAATTTCTTTCAGTTCTTCTCCATATTCACACTCGCATGTAAGCTGACGACTGTTCAGTCCGAGATCTCTGACAAATCTCTGTGCCTCCGTACCACCAAATCCTACCCAAAGGTAAGACCATGGGTCCGTTTTATCTGCCTGATAAAAGGTAAGGCTTTCCGGCTCGATCAGAAAGGCCTGCCCTTCTTTCAGCTGATACTTCGTTTCACCAACCTGATAGATACCTTTGCCCTTCATTACATAATGCAAAATATAATTGGGTCTTGCGGCCGGTCCATAGCTATGTAATGGCTTACATTCTGCAAATCCGCAGAAACACAAATGAAAATCTTTAAACTTTGGTTTTAATAGTTGTAATACGTAAGAATCTTCCATAATCTGTATCCTCTCTTAATCCCTAAGATCACAAGCACTTTCCAGTCATGCTTACTTTTGCTGTTACTCATTCAACAATAGTTCGTTTAACCATTTTTCTTATTCTATCACAGTATCGTGTTATTCTTCCATCAGTTTTCAAACCAAGTACTAAAATGTAAAAAAACTTGCAAATCCATCTTCTTTCCGTTAATATATTGACAACAAACAGGGAAAGGAAAGAAGGTATGTTTCAAACAATTATTGGTACAATCAGTTCTTTTATGTACAGCAAGCTGCTGGTCATTCTACTGATTGGTGCGGGAGTCTATTTTACAGTCCGCACAAGATTTCCGCAGGTAAGATTATTTAAGAATGCTTGTGGATCCGTGATGGAAAAGCCGGAGGATAAAGGGGCAATTTCCTCTTTTCAGGCACTTATGGTTTCAACAGCATCCCGTGTGGGAACGGGAAATATTGTCGGGGTTTCATCGGCGATTTGTATAGGTGGATTTGGTTCTGTATTCTGGATGTGGGTGATTGCGATCATCGGAAGTGCATCTGCACTGATCGAGAGTACATTGGCACAGATTTATAAGAAAAAAGGAAAAGACGGAAGCTGTTATGGAGGACCGGCTTACTATATTGAAGCGGCACTTCATTGTCGCCCGCTGGCAATTGTTTTCTGCGTTGCAATGATTTTAACCTACGCATTTGGATTTAATATGCTGGCATCTTATAATCTGCAGTCTACATTTTCAGTATTTTCTTTTTATGAGGCAAAGATGAGTCCCTGGATTATCGGTGGGATTTTGGCAGTGCTGACAGGATGGTGTCTGCTTGGCGGCGGATCACGTATCGTAAAAGTAACTTCAATGGTTGTGCCGGTAATGGGGATTGCGTATATCGGAATTTCACTTCTGGTAGTAATTATCAATATTCAGAACGTGCCGGCAATGTTCGTGCGCATTTTTGAAGAAGCATTTGATTTCAAAGCAATTTTCGGAGCATTTTCCGGTTCAGCCATGATGCAGGGAATCCGCCGGGGACTCTATTCCAATGAGGCAGGTATCGGTTCCGCTCCGAATGCATCGGCTTCGGCAAATGTCAGCCATCCGGTAAAACAGGGGCTGGTACAGATGTTATCCGTATTTATTGATACTTTGTTGCTTTGTACAGCAACAGCAATGATGTGTATGTCATCCGGGATCGATCCGGCAAAAGAATTGCAGGGAGCACCATGGGTGCAGGCATCTCTTCAGGAATCACTTGGTTCTTTCGGGCCGATCTTTATCACAGTTGCAATGGTATTTTTTGCATTTACAACTCTGCTCGGAAACTGTTTCTATTGTGACAATCTTTTAATCTACATTCACAAAAAACAGCCGGAAAAAGCTTTTATGAAAGGCTTCAGACTGGTATCGGCACTTGTAATCTTTCTGGGCGCAGGAATGGAGATGTCTCTTTTGTGGGATCTTTCCGATGTACTGATGGGGGTTATGGCGCTCATTAACATTCCGGTTATCCTGATTTTATCAGGGATTGCATTTAAAGCGATTCAAGATTATGAAGCACAGTTAAAACAGGGAATCAACCCGGTTTTTAAAAGTGCAGACATCGATCTTCGTCAAAAAACAGATTTCTGGAGATAAAGATTGTATGAGTTTACACTCTCCAAAAGCATAAATAAACCTCTTGGATTTGCATTAATTAAATACTAATCCAAGAGGTGAAACGGGTATTTTCTCACAAGAGGCAGATTGGGGTTCTGCCTCTTGCGAGACTTCTCGTTCATCCGCCAAATAAATCATTCGTTCTAAACGCTGTTCTACTTCCATCTCTTGTTAGACTTGTAAACAATTAGTGGCTCTTGCTATGCTCATGCTACCAGATAAAAAGCAGGAACATACAGATAGATGTTATTACTTAAACATCAAATGCATATTCGTGAATCTTTCTAAAGAATGTTTTTCCTTTTCTATAAATCGCCAGGTTTGTTTAAAGGTTCCTGGTGCAATTAAATCCTCTTGAGAAATAAATTCAACAAAATCCTCTACCTTACCTTCATACTTTTCCGCAAAATCATCAGCCATATCTGCTTTTTCTTCATCTGTAAAATCTTTCAATTCATCGAAAAGAACATGCTCCAAATTGCAAGAATTAAAATAGATTCTATAGCTGACACCATTGATTTTCCCGGAAGAATATAGTTTTGATAATATCTCTGCTTTTTGAGTATGCTTTCGGATTAAATAATCTGGATATTTCGTTTCTATATGGTCCAAATAATATCTGACTCCCTCAATATCCTTTTTCACAATTACATCATTGCAAAAAGCTCCATCCATATCAACAATGTGTATGATTTTTAAAAAGTCCTCTATCCTGTATCCATATTTTTGTTTTACTGATTCAATTAAGTTGTTAATCTTGGAAAGTATATTGTCAGCTGATGTATAATCCTTTGTCGTGATATCTCCATGAACTACTACAAACTGAATCTCTTCACTCGAAAAATATTCTTTTAAAATGGATCCCAATGCGGCCTCGTCACTCGGTCCTTCTACAATAACCGCAATTACTTTTTTCTCATTCACTACGAACACCCCGTCCTGCTTTTCTAAATGCTCTGGCAATTTTCAAACTATCGGTTTCTTCATAAATTTGTTCTGATTGACCGCCCAATGTAATGCTTCTGATATACATATTGCGAAGGTTGTTGCTTTCTCTTACGTTCTTCATATGGATATAACGATTATCTGGATTCGTAGTAGAGAACATAATGCTTTCTTTATCAATCATTTCAAGTGCCCTAAGATTATGGGAAGTAAAGAGCAATTGTCCTTTTGCACTCTTTTTGAAAATATCAAGCAACTCCCCCAACATGTATTCAAAAATTCCGGAATCAAGTTCATCAATCACCAAACAAATCGAAGGATTTCCAAATGCCTGTATGAGTGCATTTAGAATGGAAATAATTTTAATAATTCCCTCAGATTCCATTCTGATTGGAATCTCTTTCATGCCCTCTCTCTTTGACATTAATTCCAGTTTCCATCCTTCTTCTCCATTATCCAATGATTGTTTCCCATAATTTTTAATCGTTACCTGCAATCCCGGAATGATTGTGTATAACACAATATTAATCTGTTCAACAATTGTCTCTAACAGATTTTTTCTTTCTTCATCCACCAGGATTGGTTCTGTCAAAGGAACTGCAAAATCTCCTTTTGCTCCGATATTATCATTTTCAATCCGAAAAGCCATCGGCAAAACAAAATTAGCAGAAATCACTCCTGAATGTGTATTGCGAATCACAAATAGATCTTTCAAAGCAAATTCAAACAAAGAAGATATAATAACTGAAAACTGTTGAAATCCATTTTTATATTCTCTACAGAATATTTCCCGACTGCTTTCACCAAAAATATAAGAACAGTTACTTTTCTCTGCCATTTTGCGTGCTACAATTAAATCTGTTTTTATTTCTTTATTGGCTTCCAGAATTTCATCCAGTCTTTTCTGTGGTTTAAAAATAACATCCGTTTGATCTCTTTGATAATCCATGAATATAGTCTTATTTGTTCTGATTCCATTTTCATTCTTTGCGGATCTCAATATTTCCCGATTAATAACAATCTCTTTTTCTTCTCTGCTAAGGCTTAATGTGTACCCTATTTCAAACACAATACCATCCATAAAAATATTGAAATCTGCAAAAATTTCAGCAGTATCAGAATCTATAGTCATGTAATCTTCTAATGACTGATCCAAATCGGCTCCCACCATTACTTTTTGTAAAAAATATAAGGCATCCACGATCGCTGTTTTTCCTGAACCATTTTGTCCGTAAATCCCCAGTATTTCTGCTTTGTCCGCTGATAATATTTTGTTTACGGTATTCGGCATATATATAGTTCCATTTTTTACATTTTTAATATTTGTCAATTGTAATGATGACAAACGAACAATCGGTCTTTTCATCTTTATTCTTCTCCTTACAACTATCCTGCCACACTATACGTTATGACTATAACGATATCATAAATCATTAATTTCTTCAATATTTTTCTTCGTTTCCGAATTTTTTATTCGTTTTCCGCGATTTTATTTGTTATATCGATCGTTAATAGTGTTTTTCTTTTAGTTATTTTTCGTTCAATGATAATGAGAAAACAGTGCAATTTTAAAGGATGGCCACTTATTTGACCATCCTTTTTCATCACGGTACTTATATTCTACCCTACCGTTTACATATTTTTTCTTGCTAATCTTTGTCAAAAGTTAATTTGTGAATACCCGATAATTCTCTTCCTTATCGTAATCCTTGTGGATTCCATCATCCTCATACATCGTATAACTGCTGTTTTTATATCCGATAAGCTGCAGATGTTCGGTATCAATATCTTTCACACACTCTGCTGCTTCTGCAACCGGGATGCATTTACCACTTCGAATGAAGAGCGGTACTTCATTTAGTGCCACATCTACATAATGAATACCTTTTGCGAGAACCTCTTCAGAAATGCTTCCGTCCGGCAGGAACTTGATAAATTTCATTTCTTCCGGCAGATAAACATAACGGCCTCTTGCGTTCTGCTCGTAGACCGGAGCGATCATGATCTCGTTTCCAAGCATCAGCTGATCCTCTATCCTGATTGCTCTCTTGTCATCCGGATAAACAAACCCAAGTGGTTTGAAATACATGTCATCATTCAGCACAGCTTTCATGTACTCACTGTACAGATACGGCACAAGACGATATCTTGTATTAATGACAGCGCGGAAATCCTCGATTTTTTCAAATTGATAACATTCCTGCTCTCTTGTTCCCGTTGCTGAATGATTACGCATCAGTGGTGTGAATACACCAAGTGCAAGAAAACGAAGCAACAGTTCTCTTGTCGTATCACTGCCAAATCCTCCAAGGTCAGCACCTGTATACAGGAAACCGCACATATTCAGAGACGGCAGCATCTTCAGGTTAAGAAGGATATGCGACCACCAGGATTTATTATCGCCTGTCCAGATTCCGCCATAACGGTGCATTCCGATATAAGAAGATCTGGAAAACATCAGAAAACGTTTTTCCGGGTCAATGCGTTCAAAAGCTTCTCCTGCTGCTCTTGTCATATTGTAGCCAAAAAGATTATGTACTTTGTCATGACGGATCTTTTTGCCATCGACATTGTGATAAAATCTTTTGTAATCTTCCGGATTATTTGCAATACTGAGCATCTTGTCCTGCATTTCCCAGGGATGGGTCTTGCCTTCGGTATCCTTTGCAAACTCTCCGGCAAGTTCTCTTGCCTCTGCAAGGCCTTCGGAAGAATAAAAGATCGCAGGCTCGTTCATATCATTCCAGAAACCTTCTATTCCCTGTTCGATCAGAAAACGATATTTGTCCCCGAACCATTTTCTGGCTTCCGGATTCAGCATATCCGGAAAATGGGTATCTCCCGGCCATACAGCTGCAACAAAATCACTTCCGTCTTCTCTCTTGCAGAAATAGTTGTTTTTGACACCTTCCTCGTAAATCTCATATCCCGGCTCAACCTTGACACCGGCATCAATGATCGGAATCAGGCGAATATCCTGGTCATCCATTTCCTGCACAAATTCTGGAAAATCCGGGAAATTTTCTTCATTCACTGTGAAATCTTTGAATGACTGCATATAGTCAATATCCATGTAAATCATGTCGATTGGGATATGATTCTCCCGATATCCTTTTGCAACAGTACGGAAATCTTCTTTCGTCGTATACCCCCAGCGGCTCTGTCCGAAACCAAAAGCAAACTTCGGCGGGATATAGCTGCGTCCGATTACGTGACGGAACTGTTTTACGATATCATAAGCATTCTCACCTTCAAGCACGTAGATATCCAGATCAGCATTTTCGCAGGATACCCTGAGTGTATCCTCTCTGTCATATCCGATATCAAAGGTCAGTTTCGACGGATAGTCAAAAAACAATCCAAACGTAGTCTTTCCACTCACAATAATAAAGTTGTGGGCTCCGTATAAAGAACGCTTGTCCTCTGTATGTACCGGATCATCTGTGCAATTACTGATATAACAATACCCTCTCTTGTTGATTCCACGATTGGCTTCACCCAGACCATAGACAATGTCATCTTCATCCATGATATAAGTAAAAACAAATCCTTCCTCCTGACTGACCTCTCCATATGGGAGAACGCCCTCAGTTGTTTCAATTTTTTCAGTCAGTGCCTCCGTATTAAATGGAGTTCCATATCTATATTTTCTAATCATTTCTCTGTCACCTGGTGTTTATAATATAATACAAATGCTTCATATGGGTTCAGAATAATTTTTCCGTCGAATTCTTTTCTTCCAAGGTTTGTGATCAGACACTCTGCGCCTTTGAATTCTTCCGGCACTTCTACTTCTGCATTCTTGTCGCTGAAGTTGCAGACAGTCAGAAGTTTTTCCTGATCCTGTTTTCTTGTGTAAGCAAAAATCTGCTCGTCTTCACGATAAAGCGGTTCAAATTCGCCATAAACAATAATGTCTTTCTCTTTGCGCAAGCTGATCAGTTTCTGATAGTAATGGAAAATAGAATCCGGATCTTCAAGCTGCTGTGCTGCATTGATCTTTTTGTAGTTTTGGTTTACTTTGATCCACGGCTCACCATCTGTGAATCCGGCCTGTTTGCTGTCATCCCACTGCATCGGAGTTCTCGCATTGTCGCGGCTTCTCAGCATCAGACATTTCATCATGTGTTCCGGAGTCATAAGACCTGATTCCGTAAACTCTTCAAAGTAATTAATACTTTCAATATCACGGTAATCTTCCAGTTTGTCAAAATAAACATTTGTCATACCAAGCTCTTCCCCCTGGTATACATATGGCGTTCCCTGCATCATGTGAATACAGGTAGCCAGCATTTTTGCGGATGTTTCTCTGTATACCGGATTGTCATTTCCAAAACGGCTGACGCTTCTCGGTTGATCATGATTACCTAAAAACAAACTGTTCCATGCTTTACCCTGGAGTCTCTCCTGCCATTTGATCATGATGTTTTTAAACTCTTTAAAATCATATTTTTGAGTTGTCCACTTTCCATAATCTCCGCATCCACTCTCCACATGCTCAAATTGGAATACCATATTCAGTTCATTTCTGTCTTCACCCGCATATTTCTGTGCTTCTTCAATTGTAACTCCAGCTGTTTCACCAACTGTCATGATATCATATTTTGAAAGGACTTCATGATTCATTTCCTGAAGAAATTCATGGACTCTTGGACCATGTACGCTATATGGTCCAAAATCGCCATAAAGTCCGTTATTCATTTCTCCATCCGGAAATCTCTGATCTTTGGAAATCATACTGATAACATCCATACGGAAACCATCAATTCCTTTTTCACACCAGAATTTCATCATATCGTAAACTTCCTGGCGTACTTTTTCATTTTCCCAATTGAGATCCGGCTGTTTTTTTGAAAACAGATGCAGATAATACATCTGTGTCTGCGGATCATATTCCCATGCAGAACCGCCGAATGCTCCGCCCCAGTTATTAGGTTCTTTTCCGTTTACCGGGTCTTTCCAGATATAATAATCACGATATGGATTATCTTTTGACTTGCGGCTTTCAATAAACCAGTTATGTTCATCCGATGTATGATTGACTACAAGATCCATCAGAATCCTGATGGATCTTTTGTGTGCTTCACACAACAATTCTTCATAATCCTCCATAGTTCCATATTCTTCATAAATTCTACGGTAATCAGAAATATCATAACCATTATCGTCCTGAGGTGATTCCAGCATCGGAGAAATCCATAACACATTTACCCCAAGTTCTTTAAGGTAATCGAGTTTCTGTATGATTCCTCTGATATCTCCCACGCCATCACCGTTACTGTCTTTAAAACTCTTAGGATATATCTGATATACTACACTTTCTTTCCACCATTTTTTCTCCATGCCAAGTCTCCTCATTTCTAATTATTTGACCGCTCCTGCAACCACACCATTCATTATACTCACCTCATCCTTGCAGTATCAAGAGGTTTCTCGTGAAACTACAAAAGGTAACAAAGTTTATTTCCTGCTTTTATACAGTTTATACAAAGAAAAACAGGTCATTGCACCTGCTCGCCTATATATGCAAAAAAAAAGGATCCTGTCATTCCTTGACAGAATCCCTCTTTACCAGATAGACTGGGTTTTTTATATTTAATTCGTTCAGCGTCTCTCCCTGAATCAATTTCATCAGACGTTCCAACGCCACATGTGCTTTTTGTGGAATATCCTGATGAACTGTTGTCAGTTTCGGTCGAATCATGCTCGCGTAAACACTGTCATCATATCCTGTAACAGAAATCTGCTCCGGAACCATGATTCCTTCGTCAAAAAAGAAATTTATTGCTTCTATCGCATTATAATCTGAAGAAAAGGCCAGCGCTTTTGCTTCAAGAAAGCGTGGAAGAAGTTCTCTGTATTTCCTGAGACGAAGATTTCTTTTACCCGGAATAACTATATATCTGGAACAACTGCAGAATCCCCCTTGTTTTTCCATCGCCTGTTTGAATCCCATCCACCGATAGTAATCGCTGTCCTGCTCTGTTTCTGCAACAAACAATGCTTTCTTATATCCACAGGAATACAGGTATTCTCCGATCTGATACCCGCCTGAATAATCATCTATACCAACATTCTGGAATGTATAAGCACCCTTCGGATAAGCATCGATCAAAATCATTTTTTTGTTTAATCTGTGCGAAAGGTTATGATACTGCTCTTCATTGTATCCCAGGATAATCAATCCCTCTACATTCCATTTTGAGGCAATATCCACTACATTCTGAATGCTTTCACCGCCAATAAGCATAACATAATATCCATTTTCTTCCATTTCCATCTGAATCGTTCCGACCAGTTCTCCCACGAATGGATCCTGAAGTGACTGCATACCATGAGCGTAAGTAAATCCGAGTACTACACCTATGATTCTGGAACCACGTCCGGAAAGCATCATGGACCCCATATTCGGAACATAGTTCTGTTCTTTAAGAATAGTCGTGATTTTATCGATCGTTTTCTGGGAAACTCTTTTCGTATTGCCATTTATAACATTGGATACCGTGGTGCGGCTGACGCCTGCCATATCTGCAATATCCTGAAGCCGAATCATAAAACCTTCCTCCTGTGTTCTTGTTTTCTTACAATACTGTTTCCTGCTTATTTGTACTCAGATACTTTCGTTTCTGCAAAAGTCATTTTCGCTTATATCAAATTTATAATATCATAGGCAGTTAGGTTTGTCACATAAAGGTTTGCAATTTCAAACTGCAAGACCACTGTAATTGCGACTGATAAAATTAACCATTGTCTCCATGAATATATTAGAGATATAATATAAATACTGGTATCTGATTTTTCTGAATACTAAGTATCTAAAAATGGGGAATGATAAATGAACAAACAAGAGAAACAGATTTTCACATCCGACAAGTTGAAAGAAACAGCCATCATGACGATAGCAGTGGGCATTATCGCCGCGGCCGTATATTTCTTTTTGATTCCAAGTATGACCTCGATCAGCAGTATATCCGCGCTGGCAATTGTTATGTCGCATTATATACCGTTGCATGTATCAACGATCACAATGATATTGAACGTTGTCCTACTGCTGATAGGCTTTGTGACATGCGGAAAGGAGTTCGGAGCAAAGACGGTTTACACCAGCATCCTGCTGCCGTTGTATCTTGCAGTATTTGAACACATATTTCCGGATTTTACCTCGCTGACAAACAGCAGTGAACTGGATGTAATATGCTATATCCTGGTCGTAAGTATCGGGCTCAGTATTTTATTTAACATGAACGCATCTTCCGGCGGACTGGATATCGTAGCGAAGATCATGAATAAATATCTGCACATAGAATTAGGAAAAGCAATGTCCATCTCTGGCATGTGTGTGGCACTTTCTTCCGCTCTGATTTATGACAAGAAAGCTGTCGTTTTAAGTGTGCTTGGAACTTATTTTAATGGTATTGTGCTGGATCATTTTATCTTTGGCCAGAATCTGAAACGGCGTGTATGTATTATTACAAAATACGAAGAAGAAGTCCGTCAGTTTATCTTGCATGAACTGCATAGCGGAGCAACATTCTACGAGGCGACAGGCGCATATAATATGCAGAAACACAGAGAGATCATTACGATCGTGGACAAAAGTGAATATCAGAAACTGATGAATTATATTATCAAGAAGGATCCGGAAGCATTCGTGACAGTGTATACAGTGTCTGATATGAGATACCGTCCAAAGGTAAGATCCTTTTAGGCGGGAAGAAGCTCTACAGAACACTTTACGCAGCTGCTTGAATATCTGAACAGAAAAGAGTCGCAGCCTGTTCCATCAGGGAATAACTGTGACTCTTTTTATTTTGTCTTCCATTTTTGTGACATTACTTCACAATATCCAACTGCCCGACAATTCCGATATATCCATCTGTTTTCAGTGATGACCATAATGTGTGCAGTTTCAGATCACACATCTGCCTTTTACCTCTTACTTTTAACATTACTTTTATTGAAACTTCTTTGTTTTTACTTGATACTGAATCCAGCGAATCTTTTACGCGCTGAATATCCTCTTCGCTTATATCATATGCTCTATATAAATCAAATTCCAGATTATCTCTCTGATATTCTTTCTGCGATTCTCCGTCTGTCAAAACCAGGTTTCCTGAGATCGCATTATACTCCATTGAAATCTTACCGCTATTCTCCTTAAAGAACTTTATCTTTTCCTGCATGATCTCAATAACACGCTGGGAATGATCCTTGCGTGGCAATGCATTTTGCCTCAGTATTTCTTCTGAGATCCTCTGCGCTTCATAATACTCTCTGTTATCATCCTTTTCTTTCTTAAATGTTCTGGACAACTGAGGACTGATCTCTTTCAGGCATTCCAGAAGAAGCGGATTAAACTGTCCGCACTGACCTTCCAGAATCATCTGGATTGCCGTATCATGATCATATGCATTCTTATAGCACCGTACACTTGTAAGCGCATCATACACATCAGCAATTGACACGATCTGCGCAGAGATTGGTATTTCTTCCCCTTTTAGTCCATCCGGATATCCTCTTCCGTCCCATCGTTCATGGTGCCACCGGCAGATTTCCCATGCAGTGCGTACCAGTGGCTTGTCCTGTGGAAAATCCATATTCCGGATCATAGACGCTCCGATCTCACTGTGGCTTTTCATGATCTTGAATTCTTCATCTGTCAGTCTGCCTGGTTTATTGAGGATTTCTTCCGGAATGCTGACCTTTCCAATGTCATGAAGGGAAGATGCTGTTATGATCAGAGCAATCTCCGCTTCTGTCAGATGATACGCATCTGTTTTCCTGATCAATTCTCTCAACAGCATCTCCGTTGCGACACGGATGTGTAATATATGTTCGCTGCTTTCACTGTTATGAGAACCCAATACATTGCTCAGGATTCCAATCATAATCGTGTTGTTTTCTTCTTTCTGATAGACCTGATCTACAACCACATTGATCAGTCGTTTCTGGTTTGCATAAAGTCCCAATGTATTCTGGACTCTTTTCTTTACGATAACTGCATCAAACGGTCGGCTGATATAGTCTGTGATCCCCAGATCATACGCTTTTCGCATAATTTCGACAGATTCTTCTGATGAAATCATGACAACCGGGACTTCATCAATCCACTGTAACTCCCTCATATGTTCCAACACCTGGAATCCATTCATCTGCGGCATATTGATATCCAGAAGTATCAGGTCGATCTCCGGATGCACTTCCAGAATCTGGATCGCCTGAGTTCCATTTTCAGCTTCCATGTAGTCATATCTGATTCCAAGAATCTCCTTTAATATATCTCTGTTAAGTTCTGAATCATCTACAATAAGTAGTTTTTGTTTCTCACTCATCCTTTATCCTCACGATTTTTATTTTTCCTGCTAATTCAGCAATAATCTTCAATAATAGTTTCATATCGATCGGTTTTGAGACATGCTCATTCATTCCCGCTTCTTTTGACTTTATCCGGTCCTCAACAAAGGCGTTCGCAGTCATTGCGATGATCGGAATTTTCTTTGCATCACTTCTGTCCATTGAACGGATCATCTTTGTTGCCTCATATCCGTTCATAACCGGCATCATGACATCCATGAGGATTGCGTCGAATTCACCGGAAGCACTTTTCTCAAAAGCTTCCACTGCCTCCTGACCGTTCCATGCCTTTACCACAGAAGCTCCTTCGCTTTGAATGACGAATTCTGCGATCTCCATGTTCAATTCATTGTCTTCTACGAGCAGAATGTTTAATCCTCTGATGGAAGCCGTTACTTCCTCCTGCTTCTCTTCGTCTCTCGCTACATCTTCATTTATTTTAAATGGAATTGTGATCACAAAAGTAGTACCTACGCCCTGCTCACTTATAAAGGTGATTGTTCCACCCATTTTTTCCACAAGACTCTTTGTGATCGGCATTCCCAGACCGGTACCGCCAAACTTGGATGCTCCGCCTTTCTGCTCCTGCGCAAATGGCTCAAACAGATGTTTTTGGAATTCCTCGCTCATACCAATTCCCGTATCCTGGCACTTAAACTCCAAAGTTACAATTTTGTCCTGTTCAGAAGGAATCTCTCTGGCACTCAAATAAATCTTCCCATAATCTTTATTATACTTTACGGCATTACTCAGGATATTCATCAGAAGACGCTTCAGATGGATTGGGCTGCCTATAAGATCTTTATGAATGATCTCTGGTGTTTTATATTCCACCTTGATTTCTCTTTCATCAGCCATTTTTCCAACTACATCCACCACTTCTGAAATAACTTTATAAATATCAAATGGTTTCTCTTCCAGATAAATTTCTCCTGACTCCAGTTTGCTCATATCAAGAACTTCATTGACCAGTTCCTGGAGAATATTGGAAGCCTCACGGATTTTTCCTCTACATTCGGTCTGTCTCGACAGATCATCACGATAATAATCGCCCACATCAAGCATTCCACAGATTCCATTGATCGGTGTCCGGATATCATGGCTCATCCTCTGCAAGAATTCTGTCTTCGCCCGGTTCGCCGCATCAGCCTTTTCCGCTGCTTCCAGAAGGCTTTTTTGATACTTCTGTTCTTTTTCCTTTTCTATTTTGAGAATGTTTTCCTGTGATTTTCTATAAATCATCCAGATTAGTGCTACAACAATCAGATAAATGAACAGGCACATGATCACATTTTGCAGAAGTGTCTGAAATATGATTGAATCCGGAACGTAAGCATAGATGTAATGGTCTCTCTGCTTCAGCATAACACCGTGATACCGGACTCCATTGATCGTTAAGCCCATCATATGCTTACTGTCTGCATGATCTTTTAACTTCTGGATTGCTTCATAGTCTGTTGTGCTTTGTCCGATCAGCCCGGTATTGTTTGAAGCAATGATCACGCCTTCATCTGCTACGATAATTGTCCCATCCCGGTCCTTCCGATAGCCATTCAACAAACTTTGTATCGTAAGTGTATAATTCGTTGCATACTCTGCGGAAGTATAATAGTAAGTCACTACAACTCCCGGTGCATCCTTTCTTGTGCAGGCAGCCATATCAATATAAGCCCCGTCATTATGATTGATTCTCTTGGCATACACTTTTTCATCGTAAATTGCTGTATCCAGTACGATTTCTTTCTCTGCACATTCTTTTATTTCCGGCAATAAACTTTCGTTCGTACTGTATTCACATACTATAGTTCCATCTGTATCCAGAACCACGATTCCCGTCAGCCATAACTGCTCTGCACTTTCTTTCAATAGCTGATCATCCAGTGTTTTTTCATTCTCTGTTTCTGCGGCTATATTTTTGCTGACCTGCCGGGTTCCCTCAATGGCACGAAGCAGACTTTTGGATTCTGATGATTCATTATAATGTGTATATGTGGAACATTGTACTTTTACATAATTTACCGTGTCTAAAAGATCAGCCTCTTTCTTTTCTTTGTCTACATTGCTGAAAAAACATACAGACAGCACGACAAGACATATCCCAACAGCTATACTGATGATCCAGAATTTCTTTTCTGTTGGGACAGATTTTTTATTCTTCTTCAAGCTGGTCCACCTCCAGATATTTTTCTGGGTCATCCAGATATTTTTCTGGGTCATCAAGATATTTTCCTATGATTTTTGCGGAAGTTCCGTCCTCTCTCATTTCATCCAGAGTCTGCTCCAGTTTCTCCGGCAGATCCCGAGTTTCATTTTTTGAGAAGGCGACTCCGATTCCGACTGTCATAAGTGGTTCATCCAGAATTCGGAATTTCGCATCATAATCTTTCATATACTGTATAACCGATTCCTCATGTGCACCTATTGCATCTGCATATCCCTTTCCAAGGAATGTATAGATCAGTTCCCTGTGTTCCAGGCTAATCAGATTACCAAGCTTTGGAATCCTGCTGTCTGTTCTTTTCAGAAAAATTCCTTCCGGTTTTGTTGTAGATTGTACGGCAAGTGTCTTTCCTTCCAAATCACTCAGGGTATAGATATCACTGTTCTCATTGACTGCAACCACCTGGTTACTGACCATATACGGACCGGCCCATTTATAATCATCCAATCGTCCTTTCATGGAGAAGCAGCCCATAATACAATCAATATCACCGTTCTCTACCAGCTCTTGCTTCTTCTCCCAGTCAATATTGACAATTTCCACGTCATAACCCATTCGCCCGAACGCTTCCGTTGCCAGTTCAACATCAATTCCCGTCGGTACACCGTCTTCATTCAGATAATTATATGGGGGATAACTGTCGCTTCCAAGCTTTATAACCGAGCGTTCCGCTGTGTCAGATATTCGATCTGTTTTTCCACATCCGGAAAGACACATTACCAGGCAAGTCAGAAAAAGACCTGTATTTATCACTTTCTTTATTGTCATATACTTTTTTCCTTTTGAAATCAAAAATGCAAACATTTTACACCTGTTTTATGAAATTTTGCTTGGCTCTGAACAGTTGCAAAATATGATTCTATTATATCTTGATATTATTCTGTACACAAGAAAAACCTGTTACTGTTCACACGATGTGCGACCAACAACGCATATTGCGCAACCATATTGACATTCCTTTCACAGGGTGTCATAATACTTGCGGAGATAGTATTTGGAATACTACAAAACTATACTCTGACTGAATCACAACAATTTCATATTGAACAGTTACCCCGCCGGAAATGGCGGAAAGCGAGCTTATATTTATTTAAGACATAAAATAAGACTCAGGGAATACGAAGAATAGCAAAAGCATTTGCAGGGACCAGTATGCCTTGACGAATGCTTTTTTTGTAAGGAGACCAATAAGAAATGACAGTTGAGATGTTAAAAGGAAAGATTCATCGTGCTACAGTAGTACAGGCCGAACTTGACTATGTTGGAAGTATTACTGTTGATGAAGACCTGCTGGAAGCGGCAGGAATTATGGAATATGAGAAAGTTCAGATCGTGGACGTAAATAACGGAAGCCGATTTGAAACTTATACGATCTGCGGCAAGCGCGGAAGCGGAATGATCTGCTTAAATGGTGCTGCGGCAAGATGCGTAAGTACTGGTGACAAGATTATTATCATGTGTTATGCACATTATGATTCTGAAGAAGCCAAAGAACATAAACCACAGGTTGTTTTTGTAGATGATGAGAATAAGATCAGCCGTGTTACAAACTATGAGAAACACGGATTGCTGAAAGATATGGCATAACTGCAAAAGTGATTGTAACCTATAAATGAAAATGAAATTTGTTGAATTCAGAACAAGAGGCTATCTCCTAATTTAGTTTTAAAAGGAGAACACCATGCAGGTAACAAAAACAGTAAAGGAAACAAGAGATTTAATTAAAAACTGGAAAAGAGAAGGAAAAACAATCGGTCTAGTACCGACAATGGGATTCCTGCACGAAGGACACGCAAGTCTGATCAAGAGATGTCGCGAAGAAAATGACATCGTTGTTGTATCTGATTTTGTAAACCCGACACAGTTTGGACCGACAGAAGATCTGGAAGCATATCCGAGAGATTTCAAACGTGACAGCGAACTCTGCGAGAGCCTTGGAGCTGATGTCATCTTTCATCCGGAACCGGAGGATATGTACCATGATCCACATGCCTTTGTAAGTATTGATACATTATCAGATACACTGTGCGGTAAGACAAGACCAATCCATTTTAAAGGTGTATGCACCGTTGTTTCTAAGTTATTTAACATTGTAACACCGGACAGGGCATATTTCGGTCAGAAAGATGCACAACAGCTGGCAATCATCCGCAAAATGGTACAGGATCTGAATTTTGATATCCAGATCGTAGGATGCCCTATCATCCGTGAGGAAGACGGACTTGCGAAATCATCCAGAAATACATATTTAAGTGAAGAAGAAAGAAAAGCCGCACTTTGTCTTTCAAGAGCTGTAAAAGCCGGTCAGAATATGATCTGTAAGGGAAGCAAAGCTGAAGAAGTATTAACAAAGATGCGCGAGATTATCGAAGCTGAACCTCTGGCAAAGATTGATTATGTATCTATGGTAGATGCACTGGATATGCAACCGGTAGAAATCGTAGAAAAAGACGTTCTGGTCGCCATGGCAGTTTACATCGGAAAAACCAGACTGATCGACAACTTTAGCTACGAGGTATAGCATATGGAAAATGTGATGAAAAAAGTAGGAAAAGCCAGTTCTTTTCTTACAAAATATATTGGAATTATTATCATCTGCTTCTCTGTGATCGCATTTTTCTGGCGCGACGGGTTCGCATGGACAACCAATTATACATCCATCTTTTTAGGTGTTGCCATGTTTGGCATGGGGCTTACAATCAAGATGGACGATTTTAAGAGAGTTTTTTCAAGGCCAAAAGAAATCGTGATCGGATTTGTTGCACAATATACGATCATGCCTGTTGTGGCATGGGGATTATGCCAGCTGATGCATCTTCCGACAGATCTTGCACTCGGCGTTATTCTGGTCGGATGTTGTCCTGGGGGAACAGCAAGTAATGTGATCACATATATTGCCGGAGGTGATGTGGCACTCTCTGTTGGAATGACGATCACTTCCACGCTTGCGGCCCCACTGATGACACCGTTATTAGTGTATCTGCTTGCCGGTGCCTGGGTAGAAGTATCTTTCCTTGCGATGGTAATTTCTGTTGTAAAGGTTGTACTGATTCCGGTCCTTCTTGGTATTTTGATAAACTGGATCTTTGGAAAGCAGATTCAGAAAATATCAGAAGTACTTCCACTGATTTCTGTTGTATCCATCGTAATGATCATCAGTGGAATCGTATCTGTCAATACAGAAAAAATCTTAAGCTGTGGTCTGCTCGTACTTGGAGTTGTAGCACTTCACAATCTCTGCGGAATGGGCATCGGGCTTGGCGCAGCAAAACTTTTACATATCGAATATGATAAAGCTACTGCGATTGCGATCGAAGTCGGAATGCAGAACAGCGGCCTTGCGATTTCTCTTGCAACAGCTAATTTTGTAGCCAATCCACTGGCAACGCTTCCGGGAGCGATCTTCAGTGTATGGCATAATATATCAGGCTCTTTATTCGCCGGGATCCGCCGTGGCGGAACTGGTACGAAAGAAGCTTGCCTGGAAGTAACTGAATAGATAAAAGAAAAGCAAACGAGGATAGGAAACTACTTTCTCCATCCCCGTTTGCTTTTCTTTAATTTCCTAATACTACTGCTATCTTAATCTCTTTCTCTGTATCGCTAAGATCCAATGATCCTCCATCTTCTACTGTAACATGTACTTCGTACAATGTATCTTCCGACAACTTCTCTGGTGTCTTTCCATCTTCTGTCTGAATCTTCCACAGATCTTCCGGAACCTCTGTCAGCTTACCGTCTTTTCCATAAGCATACAGCTTAAAGTCATCCGTTTTGCCTGCAAGCCCCTTCATTCGTATCGCCACAGTCGTACTCGGATGTACATTTTCTACCGTTATCGTATTCAGCCATCCTGCGACATTGCCCTTACCTCCGTCTTCCGTAAATTCTTCCTGCGTTAATATATTTCGCATTGCCTTGTCCAAATCTACTTTTCGGTAAGGCATTTCCGGAAGATATACGAACCGATCCTGCAGTCTGAGGAGTTCAAGATATCCTGTTGGACAGTATAATGCATTTCCACTGCTTCCTGCATACATACCGATTGCCATATTGTTATATCCCGGTTTATCTGACACATCCATTGAAAATGCAGTCTCACCGGTCTCAAAATCGATCATGATAAACTGCCACATGCCACTGTCCAGGTCCTGAACATAACCGTAAATGTATCCTGTTGCGGTTGAAAGCTTCATCATCGATGTATCCCGGATATCATCTCTGCACCAGATACTCTTCATTTCATATCCGTCCTCTGTCTTGATCGTATCAACACGCTCAACTCCCGGCATGACCATTTTATTTCCTTTCTGCAGCCAGTTTACATCATAGATATTTTCATATGTCTGTACAGATGAATCGTTATCTGCGTCCGCAAGCTTCGCACTTCCTGCTCCAAACCAGTTACATACGATTGTGCTGACTGTACCTTCACTGTTATCATATACGATTGCTGAATTTTCTACGGATACCTGCATTTCTTCCGGCAGCTCATCAATAACAGGTGTGCTTGCAACCTTTTCACCGGTCTTCATATCTAATGCCAGCAGATTCACCGGATTCTGATTATCTGTAAACATGACCAGATTACTGGTTAGTGACGGCGAACATCCACTTCCCCACGCCAGACCTCCTCCGGTCGTTTCATCACCTTCTTTGCTGTCTTTTGCCCCTGCACTTTCATACGGAGTACACCATTCTACCTGTACACCATTATCTGCTTTCAGCAGATAGCAGTTCTGATTTGTTAAGATGACCGCACCCTCTTTCGAAGAAGCTATTCCATTTTCTGCCCCTTCTCCAGGAGTTAATTCATATACAAATGTAGATGCTGTCAGATCAACCTCTTCTCCATTCAGAATTGCGTTGATCGCATCTCTGGAAATGTATCCCATCGCACCTTGCTGCTGACGTTCCGGATAGATTCTGAATCCGCCGGTTGCAAACCAGAGATTTCCCTCATAGTCAAACACTACAGATAATAAATTCTGATCCAATGTCTTTCCGGTAATCGCCTCTGCCGCTGCTTTAATATCAATATCCAGCACTTTTTCAAATTCCGGCAGCACATTTCCTTCCTCGTCTGTTGCTTTCAACATAAGTACATGATTGTTGCTTGTCGGACAAACCAGACGATTATTTTCATCAACAAAGGAATAGGAACTTTGTATCACATACCCTCCACCGTCATGCTGTTTTGGTGAGAAATATCCGATCGTCTGTGTTTCTTCTGCATTGATATCACGAATTGCAAGTCCTCCCAACAACGGAACAACTGAATGTCCATAATTGTCAAAAAATACCGCCGGAGATGCATTCGGATTCACCTTTTCATAAGAAACATTAATTTCTGGGTAAATACCAACAGGCAGTACCTCATCTGTTGAATCTGAATTATAACAATCATGGTGGATATTCGCATCATTTTTTGCCATATAAGGATTCTCATCGATTGCCTTTTGGGTAAGCGGTTTTATCGTTACTCCTGAGCTTACACTTTCTGTTTTTGTCTGTTCCTGTTTCACCTCATCTGTCTTTGGTTCATTCGATGAACAACCTGATGTCATTGCGACTGCTGATATAATAAATGCTAAAAGAATTGTTCGTTTTTTCATATTATTCGGCCTCCTTTTTCTCGTAATCTGTAACTGTTCAGAGCCAAGCAGAATTTCATAAAACAAGTGTAAAATGCTTGCATTTTTAAGACTGTTTTTGAAATTTTATTTGGCGGATACGCCACGCCGACGAAATGCGTAGCATTTTGAAGGTTGGCTCTGAACAGTTATGTTTTTATTATAAAAAAACATCTCTTATTTTCAATTCTTTTGGCACGAATCATGCTAAAATGGCACGAATTGTAAAAGACACCATCTCCTGACCGAACTACTTTTCAGCCAGAGATGGTGCCTTCGTTATCCACATTCTTCTGTTAAATGAAATCTTTTTTCCACATTTATTCCATGTTTTTCACATTCCGGATGTGGATTTCCCATTACTTTTCACACTGCGTGTGTCCAGCAACAATTTCTCTTCATTTTTAAAAATTAATATATCCCTGCAGCCAGATTGTACCTTTGAACCGTCTTCCGATCTCCGGCTCTCCCATCACGGAATCTGCCGGAACGCAGACATCAAATGTCAGTTCATTTACATTCAGACGCATCTGATACAGTCTCACACCTGTCATTCTGTTGATCCGCTCTCTCACTGCCAGGATTTCTCCCATGATCGAATACATATCACATTCTGCTCCAAACGGCATGAAATATGTGTCCACAATGGAAAATACATCTTCATTCGCCAATCTCTTTGACACCTTGGAATAGAGATCCATATCGTCAAATGTCAGCGTCTCGATTGCTGCCTGGTCGCCCTTGCGGGCTGCGTTCATCAATTCTCTTCTTGTATCTGACGCACGCTTTTCATTTAAAATCTGCTGCTCATTTTTATTAACCGGAAGCAGGATCGTTCCACCTTGTGCCAATCCTGAAAATGTCACTGAGGTCTGCACATCTTTTGCAAGACCAGCCTGTTTCTCCCGCATATATTCCACACCATTCTGCAGTGTGAAGATCAGACTGATTCCGATCTTAGAATCTTCACAAAGACCAACATACTGTTCTTTCTCAATCTTTCTCTGCACATCGATTTCTGCATACGTTGTAACTCCGCTTCCTTCAAAATACGGGAAATAATATGCAGCTTCAAAATGTTCCTCATCATCAAGTTCTCCGCAGAGTGTGATTCCTACATCCTGACCGAACTCTTTCTGGAATTCGCAGAAATCTTCGCCCGGTCTGTAGGATACAATTGTCTGATGTGTGAAATTCTCTTCTACTTCTTTTAAGAGCTTTTTCAGATCTTTTCTTGTTTGAATATTTTCAAATCCAATTGCTTTTAAATACTGATGCATATTTTATTTGCTTTATATTTCTTTATTTGTTCTTTGGTGTAATTTCTTTGTTTCCACCCATGTATGGCTGAAGAACTTCCGGAATTCTTACAGAACCATCTGCCTGAAGATTGTTCTCAAGGAACGCGATCAGCATTCTCGGTGGAGCAACAACTGTGTTGTTTAATGTATGAGCGAAGTAGCTTCCGTTCTCTCCTTTGATACGGATACCAAGTCTTCTTGCCTGGGCATCTCCTAAGTTAGAGCAGCTTCCTACCTCGAAGTATTTCTGCTGTCTTGGTGACCATGCTTCTACGTCAACAGATTTTACTTTCAGATCTGCAAGATCTCCGGAGCAGCACTCAAGTGTACGTACCGGAATATCCATAGAACGGAAAAGGTCTACTGTATTCTTCCACAGTTTGTCATACCATTCTTTGCTTTCTTCCGGTTCGCAGACAACGATCATTTCCTGTTTCTCGAACTGGTGGATTCTGTAAACTCCACGCTCCTCAATTCCGTGAGCACCTTTTTCTTTTCTGAAGCAAGGTGAATAACTTGTCAGAGTCTGTGGAACCTGATCTTTCTCCAATGTCTGTCCAATGAATTTACCAATCATGGAATGCTCACTTGTTCCGATCAGATAAAGGTCTTCTCCTTCAATCTTGTACATCATGGCATCCATCTCAGCAAAGCTCATAACACCTGTTACAACGTTGCTTCTGATCATAAAAGGCGGTACACAGTATGTGAATCCTCTGTTGATCATGAAATCTCTTGCATAAGAGATCACTGCTGAGTGAAGTCTTGCGATATCTCCCATCAGATAATAAAATCCATTACCTGCTACTCTTCTTGCAGCATCGAGATCGATTCCATTGAAAGATTCCATAATGTCTGTATGATATGGAACTTCGAAATCCGGAACAACCGGCTCGCCAAATCTTTCTACCTCTACGTTCTCACTGTCATCTTTACCGATCGGTACGGAAGGATCAATGATGTTCGGGATGATCATCATATTCTTTTTCAGTTTCTCTTCTACTTCTTTCTCTTCCTCTGAAAGTTCATTGATACGTCCATTGCTCTCTGCAACTTTCTTCTTCAGTGCTTCTGCTTCTTCAATCTTCTTCTGAGCCATCATTGCTCCGATTTCCTTAGAAGCTTTGTTTTTCTCTGCGCGAAGTGCTTCTACTTCCTGTTTGATTTCTCTGTTTCTCTTATCCAGTTCAATTACTTCATCAACAAGTGGAAGCTTCTCATCCTGAAATTTATTTTTGATGTTCTGTTTTACTACATCCGGATTATTTCTTACAAATTTGATGTCTAACATGTTATTTACCCTTTCCTGTCTAATTTCTTTTTTACTATTTATTTTTCTTGAAAAATAGCTTTCTCAAGACTTTCTCTTTCTTCCTCTGCCAGCTGAATTGTACTCTCACCTTTTACAATATCTTTCACATATGCATAACAGCCCTGACGGCTATGCATTATATTTAAGATCCATCCAGTATTGTTTTCATCTAACATTGTAATTGCAAAACTTAATTCGCCTCCCATTTCATGGAATGCATCATATTTTACGATTCCGACTTTCTGGTAATGCGTTTTCATTTTATTATAAAGTTCTGCAATCTCCTCACGGTTTTCTTCTACCTGATCTACGACTTCGTCGATCTTGTCAAACCGTTCAAAAATGGATTCCTCCAGTGATTTTCCATTCTTTCCCTTCATAAAGGTATTGAATACTTTTTCCAGGTGTTTATACTTATCATACACTAACACAAGTACGACAAGCAAGGCTACCTGCAAAATAAGTAAAATAAGAAATGCGTAGAATGGATCAATTCCCAGATTGCCAAATACTCCAGTCACTTCTACCATCTCCTTTTTAATTATGCTGGATTGTCATGAGCAACTCATAGATTCTTTCCAGATCATCCGGTGAGTAATACTCAATCTCAATCTTTCCTTTTCCATTTGCTTTCGCATGAACACTTACTTTTGTACCGATCAGACTCTTCATCTGCTCTTCAAGATTTGTGTATACGAACTGATTTTCTACTTCCGGCTTTTTTTCTTCCTTTTTCGGATTCTTCAGAGCCTTCACCAGTTTCTCTGTCTCGCGAACACTAAGCTTCTCATCAAAGATTTTGTTGGCAAGCATGTACTGCTGCTCTTCATCTTCGATTGCCAGAAGAGCTCTTGCATGGCCTGTACTGATCATATCGTCAATGATCATCTGCTGAACTCTGTCATTCAGTTTTAATAATCTCATTGAGTTCGTAACCGCAGTTCTGCTCTTTGACACTCGTTCAGCAACTTCATCCTGTTTCAAGTTGAATTCTTTCAACAGTCTCTTATAAGCCATTGCTTCTTCAATCGGATTCAGATTTTCTCTCTGAATATTCTCAATCAAAGAAATCTCAACAATTTCCTGCTCTGTAAATTCTTTTACGATAATTGGCACTTCTTTCAATCCTGCCAGCTTTGCCGCGCGCCATCTTCTCTCACCGGCAATAATTTCATAATAGTCCTTCTTCTTCTGAACAAGAATCGGCTGCAATACACCAAACTGCTTAATTGAATCTGCAAGTTCCATCAATGCATCTTCATCAAAATCTTTCCGTGGCTGTTCCCGATTTGGTTCAACTTTATTTATCTTCACCATGATCGGTCCTGCCTCTAAAATTTCTTCTTTCGGAGCTGCCTTTTTCTCGTCCGCTTTTACAGAAGGTTTTGCGCTTTTAACGTTTTTGTTTGGGATTAGACTATCCAATCCTTTTCCAAGTCCGCTCTTCTTCACAGGCATACTTATTCTCCTTTATTAATCACTTCTTCTGCTAAAAGCATGTAACTCTCTGTTCCTTTGGATTTTGGATCATACAGATTGATTGGAAGTCCATAACTTGGTGCTTCAGCCAGTCGGACATTTCTCGGAATAATTGTCTTATAAATATTTTGGTTCAGGTTATCTTTTACATTTTCCACTACCTGTAATGATAAATTTGTTCTTGCATCGTACATTGTAAATACGACACCTTCCATTTCAAGTTTCGGATTCAGTCTATCCTGAACAAGTTCAATCGTATGCATCAATTGACTTAATCCTTCCAGCGCATAATACTCACACTGAATTGGAACAATCACCGAGTCAGAAGTAGTCATTGCATTAATTGTAAGCATGCTCAATGCCGGAGGGCAGTCAATAATTATAAAGTCATAATTATCTTTTATCTTTTCAACTTCATCTCGTAAAATATATTCCTTATTGTCAACGCCAATCAGTTCAATCTCAGCGGCTGATAAATCAATACTTGACGGAAGCACATCTACACTCAGGTTTTCTATTGGTTCCTTGCAAATACACTCCTCAATTTTACACTTACCAATAATAAGTTCATAAATTGTCTTTTCAACCTCATTCTTATCAACGCCCAATCCACTGGACATATTTCCCTGAGGATCCATATCTATAGCAAGCACTTTTTTTCCCGAACTAGCTAAAGAGGCCGATAAGTTGATTGCTGTTGTAGTCTTACCAACTCCACCTTTCTGATTCGCAATTGCTATCACTCTACCCATTATTTTTACTCCTTTCTCTCGGACATTCATTATTATATCACCTTTCTTTTCATTAATCTAGAACTAATCAAATGTTTCACGTGAAACATCTTCCTTTTCATTTTTCTCATTTTCTAAAATGTTTCACGTGAAACATTGTGTTTTCTCAGTTATTTCTAGTACTGCATTTTGTAAATAACTGTATTATACGCGCAGGGTGCGGATTTGATTGTGCGGATCAAAAATGTTTCACGTGAAACATTTTTAGAGATAATCCACTATCTTCTATAATTAAACATTAAGATTTTTTCGCTTTATTTGAATTTAAGAATGTAGTATAATAAAGTAAGAGTTTCTTTTAATTCAGGCTCTTACTTTTATATAAAACAAACCACTATTATAATAAGGAAGGTGAATAATTTGAGTATTAAGAAAAAACTAACTTTTTTTACTACTTTAGCAGGAGTTTCTCTCGGTGCAATGCATATTGCCAACCGTGTATTAGAATATATCTCAACTGCTGATAAATTAATCAATTCTGATGAATATGAATACTATAACTGGAGATTTGGCAAAATCGCATATAAGAAAACTGGTGAAGGATCACCTTTACTTTTAGTGCATAATCTCAATGTATGTTCTTCTTCCTATGAATGGAGAAACAATATAGAGGAACTTGCCAAGTCCCATACTGTATATACAATTGATCTTTTAGGCTGCGGTTGTTCCGACCGTCCGGGATTAACATATACTAATTATCTGTATGTAGAATTAATCACGAACTTTATCAAACATATTATCGGAGAAAAAACTGATGTAATTGTTTCTGGTGAATCCTGTCCATTTGTACTAATGGCCTGTGCAAACGATGAAACAATTATAAATAAAGTTATTATGATAAATCCGCCGAATCTGGTAGACCTGGCAAAGATTCCTACAAAACGTAGTAAATTCATAAAGAATATCCTGTATTCTCCTATTCTGGGTACATTTATCTATAATATGTATGTAAATAAGAAGACAATTGCTCATGCCCTCTGCTCTTCTTATTATACTCAGAATGAAATTAGTGAAAAAGATATTCTCACCTACTTTGAAGCAGCACACAAAGAACATACAAATTCCAAATATCTTTTCGCCTGTCAAAAGACGAGATATACGAATGCAAATGTTCTTCACTGTCTGAATAAATTAAATAACAGCATCTCCATTATTGTAGGAAATAGTAATCCTGAAAATTCTTTGGCAGCCAGTGAATATCAGAACTATCTTCCTTCGATTGAAATTGCAGGAATGGCCAAAACCAAACAACTTCCTCATATTGAAAAATGTGACGAATTCATTGAAAATGTAGAAATTTTCTTGTCAGACGCTGAAGAATGTGAATAGAATATCGCATAAATTAGAAATTTTACTCGTATCATATTTTTTCTAAAAACTAGAGTTATCCACATTTTCCACATGAGATATCCACACAGAGTGAATATCTCATGTGGAAAATGTGGATAACTCCTTCTTTTTTTGAGGATATCTTCTTTTTAGACTTATTTTCTGACTATTTCGGCATTTTTCAACAATACACTCAAAAATGAAGACCTATTCACCAGAATGCCAGTAAACAGGTCCTCATATATTTGCTTATTTTAATGGTTCTTTTGCCGGTAATCCTGCTTTTCTAGGATATTTGCCCGGTGTCTGCTTTGTTTTTTTTATTTCAACAAGTGCACGACCCATGTCTGTTCCAGGTAATTGGAACTTATCCACATTCTTTACTTTTCCACCTAACAATGAAATCGCATGTTTTGCCTGATGGATTTCTTCTTCAGAATCTCCACTTTTATAAGAAACAAAACTGCCATTTACAGCTACAAATGGAAGGCAATACTCACTCAATGTTGACAGATTCGCAACAGCTCTTGAAACGCAGAGATCAAACTGCTCTCTGTATTCCTTTTTCTTTGCAAAATCTTCTGCTCTTCCATGAATTGTACTGATATTTTCCAATCCTAATTCTTCAATTACTGCCTCTAAGAACTTAATTCGTTTATTCAGTGAATCAAGAAGTACAACCTTCAGATGCGGAAATGCAATCTTCAGAGGAATCCCCGGGAAACCAGCTCCTGTTCCGATATCAATCACGCTCTGCACCTTCTGCATCTCCTGTGTTCTTGCGATTGTCAGACTATCTGTAAAGTGCTTCAGATTCACCTCATCATACTCCGTGATCCCTGTCAGATTCATCACTTTATTCCACTCAACTAGCATTTCATAATACTTGTCGAACTGCTGCTTCTGCCGCTCATTTAATGTGATTCCGATTTTTTCTAATTCTAGATCAAATTTACTCTGTGTGTTCTCTCCCACTATATTCTCCAATCATTATTTCCCACGGAACAGTTTCAACAATCCGACAATACCGTTCCGTAGAATATTATTATAGCATTTTTAGATTCTCATGTATTGCTTTAACTAACACTTTTATTTACTGCTTAAATATACAAGAAGCACGGACACATCTGCCGGTGAAACTCCTGAGATTCTGGATGCCTGGCCGATTGACGACGGACGGATCTGATTCAGTTTCTGCTTTGCCTCAAGACGAAGGCTCTGAATCTCATCATAATTAATATTTTCTGGAATTCTCTTGTTCTCAAGCTTCTTAAACTGCTCTACCTGACGCATCTGACGCTTGATATAACCGTCATATTTAATATTAATATCAACCTGTTCTTTCACATCATATGGCAGTTCTTCTCTGTGCTTATCGATCGGTGCGATCTTCTCATAAGACAACTCCGGTCTGCGTATCAGCTCTGCAAGTGTTGTTCCTGATGTCAGCGGTGTGCTTTCATATGATTCAAGCAATGCCTGTACAGCTTCTGTAGTACCTACATTTGTGTGCTCCACACGCTCGATCTCTTTCTCGATCATCTCTTCCTTTTTCAACAGTTTCTGATATCTCTCCTCATCGATCAGGCCCACCTCGTAACCAATCTTTGTAAGACGTATATCTGCATTATCCTGACGAAGAAGCAGTCTGTACTCTGCGCGTGAAGTCATCATACGATACGGTTCATGACTCTCTTTTGTGACAAGATCATCGATCAGAACTCCGATATACCCTTGAGATCTGTCGATCACGATACCTTCTTTTCCCTGCAGCTTTCTCGCTGCATTGATTCCTGCGATCAGTCCCTGGGAAGCAGCCTCTTCATAACCTGAACTTCCGTTAAACTGTCCACCACTGAACAGACCTTCAATCTCTTTGAATTCCAATGTACTCTTCAACTGTCTCGCATCAATGCAGTCATACTCGATCGCATACGCATTTCGCACGATCTTCGCATGTTCCAGTCCCGGCACACTTCTGTACATTGCATACTGGACATCTTCCGGAAGTGAACTGGACATTCCACCGACATACATTTCATTCGTCTCAAGTCCTTCCGGCTCGATAAACACCTGATGACGGTTCTTGTCCGGGAATTTCACAACCTTATCCTCGATAGACGGACAATATCTCGGTCCCGTACCTTCAATTGCTCCTGAATAAAGCGGTGAACGGTCCAGATTGCCACGGATGATCTCATGTGTTGTCTCATTCGTATAAGTCAGCCAGCAGGACGCCTGATCGATCTGAACACTCTCAGGATCTGTAGTAAACGAGAACGGTACAACCCTCTCATCTCCTTTCTGCTCCTGCATCTTGCTGAAATCAATCGTATTCTTATCAATACGCGCCGGTGTACCTGTTTTGAAGCGATACATCTTAATTCCGAGTGCTTTCAGGCTATCTGTCAGATAGTTGGCACTCTGAAGCCCGTTAGGGCCCGTATGTGTACTTATTTCGCCGTAAATACAGCGTGCCTTTAAATATGTACCCGTACAGAGTACAACGGCCTTACAGCGGTAAATAGCGCCTGAGTACGTCTGTACTCCTGTGATCTTCCCATCCTCTGCTAGGATCTCTGTCACTTCCATCTGACGGATATCCAGATTCTCCTGGTTCTGAAGCACCTGACGCATTGTTTTACTATAATTTGCCTTATCCGCCTGTGCACGCAGTGAATGCACGGCAGGACCTTTTGAACTGTTAAGCATCTTAGACTGGATAAATGTCTGGTCAATGACTTTTCCCATCTCTCCGCCAAGTGCATCCAGCTCTCTGACCAGATGTCCCTTTGAGCTTCCTCCGATATTCGGATTACATGGCATCAGTGCGATACTGTCCACACTGACCGTAAAGATCACTGTCTTAAATCCAAGTCTTGCAGTCGCAAGTGCAGCCTCACAGCCCGCATGTCCTGCGCCTACAACGACAACATCATATTCATCTTTATTTTCCCATACAGAACTTGCTGAATATTTCATTTACTAAATCTTCTCCTATTGATTCTCCGGTAATATTTCCAAGTGATTCATAGGCATCCATCAGATCGATCGAATAGAAATCCTCCGGCATGCCGGCGTCAATGCTGAAAATGACTTTCTTCATACTCTCTCTCGCATTGACCAATGCATTTTTCTGTCTTGCATTTGTAATATAAACCTCTTCATTGAATGAGAGATCTCCCTTTAAGAACATTGCTTTCACGGTGTTCTCAAGTTCCTTGATTCCCTGCTCTTCCTTCGCAGAAATCGCAATCACAGGAATCTGCTTCTGAACACCCTTTTGTGAAATCCTTTCGCGGATCATCTCTTCTGTCACTACAGTATCCAGATCCGACTTATTAAGCAGAATCACTGTTCTTTTATCATAAATCAAATCAAAGATTTTTTCATCATTTTCGTCAAGATTTCTTGATGCATCTACAACATAAATAATAAGATCTGCCTCTTTTGCGTATTCTTTCGCCTTATCGACACCCATTTTTTCCACGATATCGTCTGTCTGACGGATTCCGGCAGTATCAATGATATTCAAAGTCAGTCCCTGCAGACGGATCTGCTCCTCTAAGACATCTCTTGTCGTTCCTTCAATATCTGTAACAATCGCACGGTCATGACCCGCCAGAATATTCAGAAGGGATGACTTTCCTGCATTCGGTTTTCCAAGAATTACTGTCTGGATCCCCTCTTTCATGATCCTTCCATCATCCGAGGAATCAATCAGTTCTTTCAACTGATCGATCACCTCTTCTGCTGCCTCCTTTAGCACCTCACCATATCCATCGACACTGATATGCTCCGGATCATCCAGCGCAGTCTCAATAAACGCTGTATGATAAATAATCTTCTCACGGATCTCTTTGATCCTGTTCTTCACACTTCCCTTGAGCTGGCTGATCGAACTCTGCAATGCATACTCATTTTCTGATGTGATCACATCGATGACCGCCTCTGCCTGTGACAGATCCATCTTGCCGTTTAAGAATGCCCTCTTGGTAAATTCTCCCGGCTCTGCCGGTCTTGCTCCCGCCTTTAAGACCGTCTCCAAAACTCTGCTTACAACATAAGTTCCACCGTGGCAGTTGATCTCAACTGTGTCTTCTCCTGTAAATGTACGAGGTCCGCGCATCACCATCACAAGTACTTCGTCAACTGTCTCATCTCCATCCATTACATGTCCATAATGAATCGTATGCGTTGGCACTTCTGTAATCGTTTCTTTCCCTTTATATACACGATCTGCTATCTCCAGCGCTTCACTTCCGCTGATTCTTACAATTCCGATTCCCGAATTAGTCATACCTGTAGAAATCGCTGCAATCGTATCCTGATTCATGCCTTATTTCCTTTCTGTTTTCCTGCTCTGTACTCTGATTTCCTGCTTCCTATATTCTGATGATGTTGGGGGGCAAACTCCCCCAACTATGATACCTACGGATTGTCTCGTGCAATGCACTCCCACAATCCTGGTATCATCATATTTTACCATAGAAAAAAGGACGTTCCACACCTCACGAAAGTATCCGTGAAGCGTAAACGTCCTTTCGCTTCCGATTCATAAACAGTATTATTTCTTCAAAGTAATAACAACTTTTCTGAACGGCTCTTCTCCCTCACTGTGTGTCATCACATAAGGATCTGACTGCAGTGCTGAGTGGATGATTCTTCTCTCATAAGGATTCATCGGCTCAAGTGCTACCGGTCTTCTGTTTCTCTTTACCTTATGTGCAATGTTCTTTGCAAGGTGTCTCAGAGTCTCTTCTCTTCTTGCACGATAGTTCTCTGTGTCAAGCTTTACTCTTACATAACCTTCCTGATGCTTGTTCGCTACACGGTTCGCAAGATACTGCAGAGAATCCAGAGTCTGTCCTCTCTTACCAATCAGAATTCCCATATGCTCTCCACTCATATCTACGCAAAGTGCACCATCCTGATCAATCTCAGTCTTAAGCTCAACTTCCATGTCCATGGCTTTCATTGTATTCTTGAGGAAATCTTCTACTGCTTCGATTGTCTGAGGCTGAACTTCTACAAGTTTTGTCTCTTTCTTAACTTCCTCTTTTACTTCTTTTTCTACAGCTTTTTCAAAAGCAGCCTTCTGAGGTTCATCCGCTTTCTTTTCTGCAGCTGCTTTCTGAGGCTGAACTGTTTCAACCTTCTTTGGCTCTGCTTTCACAGGTTCTTCTACTACAGGCTCTTCTACCTTCTCCTCTTTCGGTTCCGGTTTTCTTCTTGCTTCAATAACTGCCTGCTTCATTCCGATTCCCAGGAATCCTGCGCTTCCCTTCTCGATTACTTCGTACTCCAGTCTGTCGCTTGTTACACCAAGCTGGATTAATGCTTCTGTGATCGCATCATCAACTGTTTTCGCCGATACTCTGATACTACCGTTCATCCCGATTCCTCCATCTTCAAATCCTGACCCGTCTCCTGCTTTTTAAGAGAACGGTTAGGAGTTACGAATCTTCCTTTATTTTTTCTTGCCCTTTTTTTCTTTAGAACTGCTCTCATCTTCTGCCTTCGGCTGGTTTGTCTGCTGTCCGCTGTTATAACGGCTTACCAGATTTGCCTTAGAAGCAAGGCTTCCCGGCTTGGAATTCTGAGCCTTCTGCTTTGCTTTCTGGATCTTTTCTTCTTTCTCTGCTTCAGAAATTCCAGATTTTCCCTTTGTAACAGTACCCACATTACGAGTACTTGTTGTTGCCATCTTATTGATCTCTTTTGCAGAAGTTCCGTGTTTCTCACGTTTCTTCTGTGCTTTCTTCTGGTTCTCTTTGATCATCTCATCAAGAGACTTTGTGCTGAGATATTTGTTGATTGCAAGCTGCTGAATACATCTTACTGCTGCACTTGCTGCCCAGTAGAGACCAAGACCTGCCGGAAGTGTGAATCCCATAAATACTGAGATCAGCGGCATTGTGTATGTCATTGTCTTCATAGAGCTTGCCATCGGGTTATCTTTGTCATCTCCTGCCGGCTGTGGCTGAAGCTTAACACTGATAAACTGTGTCAGACCTGCAAGTACCGGAATAAGTACTGCAAGGATGATTCCTACAACAGATCCGTTGTGTAATGCAGTTGTCAACTGTGTCAGCGGCTGCTCTCCAATATTAATTCCAAGGAAACTGTTCAGGTGAGTAACCTTATCCATTGTCTGCTGTGCAAGATCCGTGATACTCGGCATCTTTTCCATCAGCGTATTCCATGTAGAATCCTGGAATTTATAAAGTACATTTACAATTGTATCTGCCTGGGAATAATCATAAGCCTTTGGGTTCATAAGAACCGGGCTTGCTTCACCGATCGTCTCCATGATCTTCTGGAAGCCATTTGTATTCATGATTGCTTCTGTCACAGGCATATAAACATCTTTAACACCTTTTACATACGTCGGAATATCACGGATAACCGGATACAGCGCGAACAGAATCGGCATCTGGATCAACATCGGGAGGCATCCACCTGTCATGGAAGTTCCATACTTCTCATAAACAAGATTGATCTCTTCCTGCTGCTTCATCATTGAAGCCTGATCTTTCTTTCCTTCGTATTTTTTCTGAATTTTCTTGATCTCCGGCTGCATAACAGCTGACATCTTAGAAAACTTCTGCTGCTTGATTGTAAGCGGAATCATCAATGTATAAATAATGATTGTGAAAATAATGATACAAACACCAATATTCTCAATACCAATCTTGCTAAGTACATTGAAGATACCATTCATTACCTGACCTAAAAGCCAGGCAATCTGTTTGATAATCGGCCAGTCTCCATAACCTGAAGCCAAAAGTCCGTATACTTCCATTACTTATCCTCCTTAAGGTACCGGATCATATCCACCTTTTGAAAATGGATTACAGCGCAGGATTCTCCATACCGCCAGAGCCCCTCCCTTGAGTGCTCCGTACTTCTCGATTGCTTCCAACCCATACTGTGAGCAGGTTGGATAATACTTACAAGTGCATCCGCCCTTCATTCCAGACAGATATTTCCTGTAAAAACGAATCATCCATAACAAGACATACTTCATCTGCGCCACTTCCTTATCATTGTCTTATCAGACATATATGTGATGAAGCTTTCCGAGATGGATCAGTGCACTTTCCACATCATGATAATTCTTATCCTTTGCACTTGTTCTCGCGATTACTACTATATCATACCCACATCGGAAATGTTCTTCTGATAATCTGTAACTTTCTCTGATCAATCGGGTAAGATGATGTCTTACCACACTGTTTCCAACCTTCTTACTAACTGATATTCCCAGTCGGTTCTTATTCAGTTCGTTCGGGATTATATACATTACAAGACATTTATTAGCGAAAGATTTTCCATTCCTGTAGACTGACTGAAAATCTTTATTCTTTTTTAAAGACTCAGAAAATTTCATCAATATCCTCTTCATTCCAGATAACAAAAATCCTGTTATCATTTAATATTAAATAGAAGAAAAGGCCACATATATGCGGCCTATGCTGATAACTGTTTTCTTCCTTTTGCTCTTCTTGCTGCCAGAACTTTTCTTCCGCCTGGTGTGCTCATTCTTGCTCTGAATCCGTGAACTTTAGATCTTGATCTCTTCTTCGGCTGAAATGTCATCTTCATATTCTTACACCTCCCTTATGCCTGATATACCTTATAATAAAAGTATTCACAAAATTAACTTCGTTACTGCGCCTCAATATTAAAAGACACTGCTCTTAATTATAGAGGGAAAACCGCATAAAGTCAAGCTTTATCAACAATCTTTCCCTTAATTTCTGGCCTTTTTTCATTTTAAAGAGTTTTTCACATTTTCTGTGAATAATTTCACAGTTCCTCGAACCCCTTATATATCAAGGAGTATAACTATTTTTTCACATAATTATACAACAGTTATACAGAAGTTATCCACAAAGTTATCAACATATGTGGATAACTTCTGTATAACCTGTGGAAAACCACTAAATATCGTGTTGATAAAATTTTTTTTATTCATAAAAAACCATATTTATCAACGTTTTAAGATGTTGATAAAGTTATACACACTGTTTTTTCATTGATTCTACAGCTTTTTTGATGTAAAATGTAATGGAGAGACTCTACCATTTTTAGAGTTATCCACATTATTTTAGTACGAAGTTAATAAAAAGTGGCTGTTTTTCACTTTTTTTAACAAACAGTTGCTGAAAACATTGTATTTGGGTAGGGGAAAGTCTGCCCTAAAAGCCATAATCAGGAGTTGAATGTGGATAAGTCCTGAATTATTTGCGCTGGATTTTCAACCTTTCCATTATAATTTTAAAAAATTAGGAGTTACTATCGATGAACATTGTAGAACAAAACTGGGATCAGGTACTAAACAAGATGAAGCTGGAATATTGCTCATCTAATATTTCTTATACTACATGGATTGCACCACTTACTGTTTATGAAGTCAAAGACAATACCGTATATATTCTCGTCAAACTGAAGGCGAGTCTTGAACATATTCAAGATAAATATCTGCTTCCTTTTAAGGTCTGCATCGCCGAAGTAACCGGTACAGAATATGAAGTGGAATTTGTAACCGACAGCCCGAAAGTGATTAAGGAAAAGAAAGAGTCTTCCGTCCAGAAGACCCGTGTAAATGCGATTTATGAAAAGGCAAACTTAAATCCAAAGTATACTTTCGACACATTTGTCGTTGGAAGCAACAACAATTTCGCCCACGCTGCTTCCCTCGCAGTTGCCGAATCTCCGGGAGAGATCTACAACCCTCTCTTCTTATATGGAGGTGTTGGACTTGGAAAGACCCATTTGATGCACTCCGTGGCACATTACATTTTGGAACATGATCCCTCCAAAAAAGTACTGTATGTCACAAGTGAAACTTTTACGAATGAACTGATCGATGCTCTTAAAGTAGGTAAGAACGGAAATGAACTGGCAATGACCACATTCCGCGAGAAATATCGTAATAATGATGTTCTTCTGATCGACGATATTCAGTTTATTATAGGAAAAGAAAGTACACAGGAAGAATTTTTCCATACATTTAACCACCTTCATGTGTCAGGAAAACAGATTATCATCTCCAGTGATAAGCCTCCGAAGGACATTGAGACACTGGAAGCCAGACTTCGCACACGTTTTGAGTGGGGTCTGATTGCTGACATCTCCTCTCCTGACTATGAGACAAGAATGGCGATTCTTCGTAAGAAAGAAGAACTCGACGGACTTGAGAAATATCATATTCCGGATGAGGTTATGCAGTACATTGCCAATAATATTAAATCCAATATCCGTGAGCTTGAAGGATCTTTGAATAAACTGATCGCTCTTTCTAATCTGGAGAATAAACCGATCGACATTCCTTTGGCTGCTGAGGCCTTGAAGGATATGATCTCACCAGATGATACCCGTGCAGTTTCACCAGAACTGATCATGGATGTGGTTTCTGAACACTTTAATGTACCGGTAGCTGAACTAAAAGGTAAAAAACGAAACGCTGAGATTGTTCTTCCACGCCAGATTGTCATGTATCTGTGCAGAAATATGACCGATACACCACTAAAATCCATTGGTGCCCTGCTCGGTGGTAAAGATCATGCTTCCATTAGCCATGGTGTACGCAAAATTGAGAATGATCTGAAGACAGATGAAGCTTTAAACAACACTGTGAATATAATTAAGAAGAAAATCAATCCTGTATAAGGAAGATAACTCTATAAAATGTGAATAACTTGTCAGTTTTTCGCGTTAATTGTGGATAACTTTGTAGAAAACCTGTAGATTTCTATGTGAATAACGTTGGGATAACAAAAATGTGGATTTTTTGCCGAATTTTTTTCCCCACAGTTTCAACACGTTATTTTTCTGTAATCTACATAGTTATCCAAACCCGCAAACCCTTGATTTTAAAGGGCTGCAGGTACTTATCCACTTATCCACACCCCCTAAGGCGGAGAAGGCGGAATCGATTTATATAAATATACATAAATTACGCGAGAAAAAAACGTTATCCACATACCAACCGTAACCTTAAAACCTGAAAGGAGTAATCATCAACATGAGAATCATATGCAAAAAATCGAATCTCGTAAAAGGAGTCAGTATTGTTTCCAAGGCAGTACCCTCTAAAACAACAATGCCTATTCTTGAATGTATTCTGATTGATGCAACAACGGATGTAATCAAATTGACTGCCAACGATATGGAACTTGGAATTGAAACTACAATTGATGGAATTATTGATTCCAGAGGTATTATTGCTTTAAATGCAAAGATTTTTTCAGAAATTGTCCGTAAACTTCCAGACAATGATGTTGTTATTGAAACAGAATCTGACAATCAGGCAATTATTACTTGTGAAAAAGCGAAATTTAATATCGCAGCCCAGTCAGGAGATGATTTTTCTTATCTTCCGGCGATTGAGCGTGAAGATTTTATTACTATTTCCGAGTTTACTTTGAAAGAAGTTGTTCGCCAGACTATTTTTTCAATTGCTGACAATGATACGAACAAGATGATGACTGGAGAACTTTTTGAGATTGACAATGATGTTCTCAGAGTTGTTTCTCTTGATGGTCACAGAATTTCAATCCGGAAAATCGAACTGAAAGATGCTTATCAGCCGAGAAAAGTAATTGTTCCTGGAAAAACTCTTCAGGAAATCAGCAAGATTATTGGCGGTGAAGCGGATGCTGAAGTTGAGATTTCGTTTACAAAAAATCATATTGTCTTTGAATTTGACAGAACATTGGTTGTTTCCAGACTGATTGAAGGTGAATATTTCCGAATTGATCAGATGCTGTCCAGTGATTATGAGACAAGAGTACATGTGAATAAAAAAGAACTGTTAGATTGTATTGATCGTGCAACTCTGCTTATCAAGGAGGGAGACAAAAAGCCGATTATCATTGACATCAAGAATGAATCAATGGAGTTGAAGATCAAATCACAGATTGGATCTATGGATGAACTGATTTTCTGTACAAAAGACGGAAAAGATCTGATGATTGGATTTAATCCAAAGTTTTTGATCGATGCACTTCGTGTGATTGAAGATGAAGAAGTAGACTTGTATTTTATGAATGCAAAAGCACCTTGCTTTATCAAAGACGAGAATCAGTCTTACATTTATCTGATTCTTCCAGTCAATTTTAATGCAGCTGTCTAAACTCAGAAAATAATAGATTATGCGGAGCAGACGCCCTGCTCTGCAATTTTTTGACTTTTAGAAATCCAGAAAATTAAAAGTTTAAAAATGTTTAAAAAGTTTAAATAAAAAATAAAGATCAAAAACACTGATAAAAATTAATTAAGGAGTGATAAGAAATGGAAATAATCAAACTGCGCCCTCAGGATGAATTCATTAAACTCGGTCAGGCGCTCAAGGCAGCCGGGTTAGTTGAAAGTGGTGTTGAGGCTAAGGACGTAATTCAGAACGGGCTTGTTCTTGTAAACGGAGAAATTGATACGAGACGCGGAAGAAAGCTTTATCCGGGCGATACAGCTTCTTTTGACGGAAATGAAATAAAAATTGAAAAATAATTAAAAAACGTGTAGAATAACATGTGAGAGGTTTTCTCGCTCGTGTTATAACGTGATGGCGGGGAAATTATGATAATCAAGTCTTTAAAGCTGAAAAATTACAGAAATTATGATTTATTAGATTTGACCTTTGATCCGAAAACAAATATTTTGTACGGTGACAATGCTCAAGGAAAGACAAACATACTGGAAGCATTGTATTTGTCTGGAACGACGAAATCTCACAGAGGAACGAAGGATCGGGATATGATACAGTTTGGGTATGATGAATCCCATCTGGAGACAGTAGTTGAGAAAAAGGGAATCATTTTCCAGATCGATATGCACCTGAAGAAAAACAGTCCGAAGGGAATTGCAATCGATAAGGTACCGATTCGCCGTGCAAGTGAGTTATTCGGTATTGTCCATTTTGTTTTCTTTTCTCCAGAGGATCTTAATATTATCAAAGAGGGTCCGGCAGGAAGAAGAAGATTTATTGATCTTGAGCTTTCCCAGCTTGATAAGATCTATCTGAACAATCTTTCGAACTATAACCGTATTATTAACCAGCGTAATTCACTTTTGAAGGATATCTATGGCTCGAACCAGCAGCATTTGCTGGAGACACTGGATATCTGGGATATGCAGCTGGCTGCTTATGGAACAAAGGTTTTGGACAGAAGAAAAGAATTTGTACGACAGGTGAATGAGATTATTTCAGAGATTCATTTCCGTCTGACAGGCGGGAAAGAACGGCTGTCATTGACTTATGAATCAAGTATTGGTGAGATGTCGATGGAGCAGGCTCTGAAGAAAAACAGGGAGAGGGATCTGCGGATGAAAAGTACGTCTGTAGGTCCTCATAGAGATGACCTGTGTTTCCTGTCAGGAGATTTGGATATTAGAAAATTTGGTTCTCAGGGACAGCAAAGAACAGCTGCGCTGTCCCTGAAATTAGCTGAGATTGAACTGGTGAAGCGGATCATTGGGGATACGCCGATCCTGTTATTAGACGATGTTTTGTCTGAATTAGATAAAAACAGGCAAAACTATTTACTGGATAGTATTCATGATATACAGACGGTGATTACTTGTACGGGACTGGATGAGTTTGTAAATCATAGATTTTCTATCAACAAGATATTCCATGTGAAAAGTGGACATGTAGCAAAAGAAAACTAGGAGGTTTAAGAATGGGTGCATCAGGTACAGAATTTGACGCTGAATACGGAGCGGACCAGATTCAGATTTTGGAAGGATTGGAAGCCGTAAGAAAAAGACCGGGTATGTACATTGGCAGCACTTCCGTCAGAGGACTTCATCACCTGGTTTATGAGATTGTAGATAATGCGGTGGATGAGGCTCTGGCCGGATACTGTGATAAAATTCAGGTAGACATTAACAAAGACAATTCGATAACGGTCACAGACAATGGGCGTGGAATTCCTGTAGGAATCAACCATAAGGCAGGACTTCCTGCAGTTGAGGTTGTATTTACAATCCTGCATGCCGGTGGTAAATTCGGCGGTGGAGGGTACAAGGTATCCGGAGGATTGCACGGAGTAGGTGCATCTGTTGTTAATGCTCTTTCTGAGTGGCTGGAAGTAGAGATTGCCAACGAAGGAAAGATTTATAAACAGCGTTATGAGCGTGGTAAAGTATGCTATAAACTCAGAGTTGACAGAGATTGTGAGCCGGAGATGAGAGGAACAAAGGTTACTTTCCTTCCGGATAAGGAAATCTTTGAGGAAACAGTATTTGATTATAATACACTGAAACAGCGTTTCCGTGAGATGGCATTCCTGACAAAGGGATTGAAGATTCACTTAAGAGATCTTCGTGAGGAAGAGATCCATGAGCATATATTCCACTATGAAGGTGGTATTAAAGAATTTGTAACATATCTGAACAAGAGTAAAACTGCGCTCTATGAGCAGATTATTTACTGTGAAGGTATGAAAGACAATGTTGCAGTTGAGGTTGCTATGCAGCATAATGACTCCTACAATGAGACTACTTACGGTTTTGTAAACAATATTACAACGCCGGAGGGTGGTACTCATATTGCGGGATTCAGAAGTGCATTGACCAAGGTATTCAACGATTATGGTAAGAAAAATAAGCTGCTGAAAGAGAATGAGCAGCTTTCAGGAGAGGATATCCGTGAGGGACTGACTGCGATTGTTAGTGTCAAGATTGAGGATCCTCAGTTTGAAGGACAGACAAAGCAGAAACTTGGAAACAGTGAAGCACGTGGAGCTGTTGATAATATCGTCAGAACACAGCTGGAGATCTTCCTGGAGCAGAATCCAAGTGTTGCAAAGATGATCATCGAAAAGTCTGTTATGGCACAGCGTGCCCGTGAAGCAGCCAGAAAAGCAAGAGATCTTACAAGAAGAAAGTCAGCTCTTGAGGGAATGTCCCTTCCGGGAAAACTGGCAGACTGTTCAGATAAAGATCCGTCCAAGTGTGAGATCTATATTGTCGAGGGAGATTCCGCCGGCGGTTCTGCGAAGACAGCCAGAGACCGTGCAACTCAGGCAATCCTGCCACTTCGTGGTAAGATTCTGAACGTAGAGAAAGCACGTCTTGATAAGATTTACGGAAATGCTGAGATTAAGGCAATGATCACAGCATTTGGAACGGGAATCCACGAAGATTTTGATATCAGTAAGCTGAGATATCACAAGATCATTATCATGACCGATGCCGATGTCGATGGAGCGCACATCAGTACACTTCTTTTGACATTCCTGTACCGTTTCATGCCGGATCTGATCAAAGAGGGATATGTATATCTTGCGCAGCCGCCGCTGTATAAGCTGGAGAAGAACAAGAAGGTATGGTATGCATACAGCGATGACGAACTGAACCAGATTCTTACAGAAGTTGGTCGTGACAGCAACAATAAGATCCAGCGTTACAAAGGTCTTGGAGAAATGGATGCAGAGCAGCTTTGGGAGACAACTATGGATCCGGAGCACAGAATCCTTCTGCGTGTAACGATGGATGATGAGACCTCTTCCGAGCTCGATCTTACTTTCACAACCCTTATGGGAGACAAAGTAGAACCAAGAAGAGAATTCATCGAAGAAAACGCAAAGTATGTACAAAACTTGGATATATAGTAGTTATAGCGACACAACAGGCAACTTCGGGCAGGGCTGATTCGAGTTTACTCGAAAGCAGACCTGGACGTAGTTGTCTGGGTTGGCATTAGAAATGCCAACCCAGCGAAAAAATCGTCAGATTTTTGAGCTGGTGTGGAGCGTAAGAACGCGAAACCCAGTTAGATTTTTGAGCTGGTGTGGAGCGTAAGAACGCGAAACCCAGTCAGATTTTGAGCTGGTGCAGAGCGTAAGAACGCGAAACCCAGCCAGGTTTTGAATATGATAGATTGACCCTAGAAAAAAGGAGACAAGTGATGGAAGACAATATTTTTGACAAAGTCCATGAAGTCGATCTGAAAAAGACGATGGAGACTTCATACATCGACTATGCCATGAGCGTAATCGCTGCCCGTGCTCTTCCGGATGTTAGAGACGGACTTAAGCCGGTACAGAGACGAATTCTGTACTCAATGATAGAATTAAATAATGGACCGGACAAACCGCATCGTAAATGTGCGCGTATTGTCGGTGATACGATGGGAAAATACCATCCTCATGGAGACAGCTCGATTTATGGAGCTCTCGTTAATCTTGCACAGGAGTGGTCTACCCGTTATCCTCTTGTAGATGGACACGGAAACTTTGGTTCAGTGGACGGTGATGGCGCTGCTGCAATGCGTTATACAGAGGCACGTCTGAGTAGGATCTCCATGGAGATGACAGCGGACATTAACAAAAATACCGTAGATTTTATCCCGAACTTTGATGAAACAGAGAAGGAGCCTACTGTACTTCCGTCCAGATTTCCGAATCTTCTGGTAAATGGAACATCAGGTATTGCAGTAGGTATGGCAACGAATATCCCGCCGCATAATCTGCGTGAGGTTATTTCAGCAGTTGTTCAGATCATAGATGATCAGATTGCAGATAAAGAAGAGACGACAATCGAGGAAATTCTTGAAATCGTGAAGGGACCAGATTTCCCTACAGGTGCGGAGATCCTTGGAACAAGAGGAATTGAAGAGGCATACAGAACAGGACGCGGTAAGATCAGAGTGCGTGCGGTGACAAACATTGAGCCAATGCAGAACGGAAAGAACAGAATTATTGTTACTGAGCTTCCGTATATGGTAAATAAAGCACGTCTGATCGAAAAGATCGCTGAACTTGTAAGAGATAAAAAGATTGATGGAATCACTGATTTAAGTGACCAGTCTAACCGTGAAGGTATGAGAATCTGTATTGAGCTTCGTCGTGATGTGAATCCGAATGTAATTCTGAATCAGTTATATAAACATACACAGCTTCAGGATACATTTGGTGTGATCATGCTGGCGCTCGTTGATAATCAGCCGAAGGTTATGAATCTTCTTGAGATGTTGCAGTACTACCTGCGTCATCAGGAAGATGTTGTGACAAGAAGAACACAGTATGACCTGAATAAAGCACAGGAGAGAGCTCATATCCTGGAAGGATTACTGATCGCTCTGGATAACATTGACGAAGTCATCCGCATCATCCGTGGTTCTAAGAATGTTCAGGAAGCAAAAGCAGAATTGATCAAACGCTTTGGACTCAGTGATGCCCAGGCACAGGCAATCGTAGACATGCGTCTGCGTGCACTCACAGGTTTGGAACGTGAGAAGATTGAAGCTGAATATGCAGAGCTTATGAAGAAGATTGAAGAGTATAAAGCAATTCTTGCTGATAAAAAACTTCTTCTTGGTGTGATCAAAAAAGAGATTCTTGTAATTGCTGAGAAATACGGTGATGACAGAAGAACTAAGATTGGATTTGATGAATTTGACATCTCCATGGAAGATCTGATTCCGCGCGAGAATGTCGTAATTACAATGACAAAACTTGGATATATCAAGAGAATGTCTATGGACACATTCAAGAGCCAGAATCGTGGTGGTAAAGGTATTAAGGGAATGCAGACTCTGGAGGATGATTACATCCGAGAACTGTTTATTACAACCAGTCACCATTACATTATGTTCTTTACAAACACAGGCCGTGTCTACAGACTGAAAGCTTATGAGATTCCGGAGGCAGGAAGAACTGCGCGTGGAACAGCAATCATTAACTTACTCCAGCTGATGCCGGAAGAGAAGATTACTGCGATCATTCCGCTTCGTGAGTATGAGGAAGGTAAGTATTTGTTCATGGCAACGGAGAAAGGTCTTGTGAAGAAGACTCCGATTCAGGACTATGCAAATGTCAGAAAGACAGGACTTGCGGCAATCGTACTGCGTGAGGATGATAAGCTGATCGAAGTTAAGATCACAGATAATACAGAGGATATTTTCCTCGTTACAAAATACGGTATGTGTATCCGTTTCAATGAGACAGATGTACGTTCTACAGGCCGTGTTTCTATGGGCGTACGCGGTATGAACCTGACAGATAATGACGTTGTGATCGGTATGCAGATCGAAAGCCAGGGCAAAGATATGCTGATCGTATCTGAGCGTGGTATGGGTAAACGTACAGACATGGATGAATTTACTCGTCAGAATCGTGGCGGTAAAGGTGTGAAATGTTATAAGATCACAGAGAAGACAGGAAATGTTGTCGGAATGAAAGCTGTAGATGAAGACAGTGAGATCATGATCATCAACACAGAGGGAATTATTATCCGTATGAAGTGTTCTGACATCTCTGTTTACGGCAGAATCACATCAGGTGTAAAACTGATCAACCTGAAGGAAAATGACACTGTAGCGAGCGTTGCGAAGGTGAGAAAGGCTTCTGCCGAGATCGACGGTGAAGAAGTTGAGATTTCTGATGAAGATGAGTCTGAAAAATCAGAGGAAGGATCAGTTTCTGAGACAACTGAACAGGAAACAACAGAGGAATAAAGTTGTTATGTTTTACAGAAGATTGTAAGCTGTCCTGAAAAATAAAAAGATAAGAGAAAGTGGATGGAGTTTACTTGATTACAGTAAACTTTATCCGCTTTCTTTTTTGAGTATAAAGAATTGAAAATGGAATCAAAAGGAATAAAAAAGAGACGGAAAAAATAAAATAAATCAAGGTAACAGTTCAGAGCCAACCTCCAAAATGCTACGCATTTCGTCGGTGTGGCGTATCCGCCAAATAAAATTTCAAAAACAGTCTTAAAAATGCAAGCATTTTATACCTGTTTTTTGAAATTTTGCTTGGCTCTGAACAGTTACAAATCAAGAAAAACAGATTGGAAGAGTGAAATGAAAAAGAAAACAGGATACTTTTTTCTCAAGTTTTTTATACGTGCAACCATAGGAATGGCGTTGATTTTTATAATAAACAAATATGTTCTTCCAGCAGATTCTTCAATTAATGTCGGTTTGAATCCGATGACCTTTTTGACATCCGGAACCCTTGGAATTCCTGGGGTTTGTCTTCTTTATAGCATTACATGGTATCAATTTTTGTAAGTTTTTTACAAAAACATTATATTTTTAATTTTGGTATGGACAAAACAGAAGTGCCCGTATATAATCTCACTTACCAACAGAAAATCATCTGTTGCAGCATCAGTGAATTGGGGAATTACTGATGTATCTTTTGCATCGAAGCGTTGGACCTTCGGTACAATTTCTTTATTCAGGCTGTATGATCGCAGCAAAGTTTCGAATTATGACAATTGAGCAAAGAGCAGTAAGAGGAACTGCTGAGAATTTTGTGATTTGTGATACACAAAAGAGTTATTCAGAAAATTTGTTCAGAAGATTATCTGAGAAATTATCCGGTTATTTTCAGTTTCATGTATTTCATGATATTGAGAATCTGAAAATAGCAGCCAAGAGTATGCAGGTAAATATTCTGCTGATCGGAGAAGAGTATGGAAAAGAAGATCGGGATGAGATTCCGGCAAGACAGAAGTATCTTCTGATCGGCGAGAAGATTCCGAACGAAAGAAGTCCCACAGAGATTCCATTCTTCCGGTATCAAAGTGTCAGCAGTATGCTGGAACTTTTACTTCAGGAAAAAAATCAGGAAAATTCAGAAGTACAGACGCATCAAATCCAACTTGTCTCAGACAGATCGCAGACAGTGAAAGCAAATGTAAATGGTCTGATCGGGATCTATTCACCGGTTCATCGAATCGGGAAGACAAGATTTGCCATGCGTATGGGACGAGTTCTTTCAGAATCGATTCCTACGTTGTATCTGAATCTGGAAGGATATTCAGGATTAAATTATTACCTGCCGGAAGAATCCGGAATGAATCTTGGAGATCTGCTGTATTACATGAAGCAGGAAAGTATCAATCCGGTATGGAAGATCAGTACTTTGATCAGCCATATGAATGGGTTGGATTATATCGCACCGATCCGGGCAGAACAAGATTTCAGAGAAGTGACAAAAGAAGAATGGAATCAACTTTTGGATCTGATTCTGGAGAAGAGTATTTACAAAGTGATCATTCTTGATCTTGGAGATACGGTAGACGGTCTGTATGATCTGTTAGGAAGATGCAGCAAAGTTTATACGCCTTACATTGAGGAAGGTGCAGCAAAAGCAAAACTCAATCAGTATGAAGAGAATCTTAGATCAGCAGGATATGGCGAGATTCTTAAGAAGATGGTAAGACGCAGAATGGGAAAGCCAAGAAATCCTGTTGCTTTAGAAGCATCTGCAAGTAAAATTACAGAATTTCCGGACAGAGAAAGGAAGTCGTAAGGATGATTAGAAAAGAGCAGCTGTATGAACAGATCCTTGAACAAATCGATCTTACGAAGGAGACGGATGATGAAGAACTGCAGGAGCTGATCCGCACAGTATTGGATGAGGCAGCAGATGAAGAATATATTTCGTTGAGTGATAAGATCAGAATCGGTCGTGAGTTATTCAACTCTTTTCGTAAACTGGATGTTCTGCAGGAGCTTCTTGAAGATGATTCGATTACAGAGATTATGGTAAATGGAATCGACCATATCTTTTATGAGAAAGAAGGAAGAATTTTCCGGTCTAAGAAGTGTTTTTTGTCTCAGGAGAGATTACTGGATGTGATTCAACAGATTGTAGGTGAATCGAACCGTTATGTAAATGAGGCCTCTCCGATTGTGGATGCAAGGCTGAAGGATGGATCTCGAGTAAATGTTGTATTGAATCCGGTTGCTGTGAATGGACCAATCCTTACAATCCGAAAGTTTCCATCGGAAGCAATTACGATGGAAGAGCTGATCCGTATAGGCAGCGTAACTGATGATGCCGCTAACTTTTTAAAAAAGCTGGTAGCAGCAAAATATAATATTTTTGTCAGTGGTGGAACAGGAGCAGGAAAGACAACTTTCCTGAATGCGTTGTCGAACTATATACCAAAAGGAGAACGCCTGATCACGATCGAGGATAATGCAGAGTTACAGATTCAAGGAGTTCAGAATCTGGTGCGCTTAGAAGCACGCGGACCGAATGCAGAAGGAGAAGGGGCTGTAACCATCAGAGATTTGATTAAGTCAGCACTTCGTATGAGACCGGATCGAATTGTTGTAGGAGAAGTAAGAGGAGAAGAGACAGTAGATATGATCTCTTCAGCAATGTTGAATGGTCACAGTGGTTCAATGTCAACAGGACATGCCAATAATCCAACAGATATGTTACACAGACTGGAAACAATGATGCTGATGGGGATTGATCTTCCGTTACAGGCAATTCAAAGACAAGTTGCATCGGCACTTGATATTATCATTCATCTTGGAAGACTTCGAGATAAGACAAGAAAGGTTTTGCAGATTGTAGAAGTGGAAGGGTATGAAGATGGAAGGATCCAGACAAAGGTTCTTTATGAATTTAAGGAGGAGGGGATGAAGAATGGAAAGATACAGGGATGCCTTATGAAGAAAAATGAAATCACGAATAAAGAAAAACTCCTGGCTGCAGGATATCACACCATCTGAATATACTGTCGGAATCATAAAATGTACGGTGAGATTTCTTCTAATTTTGTATTTGTTTTATGAATCGATACTTCCGGCAATTCTCCTGTTCCCGTTATGGTTCTTATACATGAAGGAGTGGATGGAAGAGAAAGCAATCGGAAAAGAACAGGAATTCAGGAGGCAGTTCAGAGATAGTATCCAGACAATGGCAGGGGCACTTAAGGCAGGATATTCTGTAGAGAATGCAATCAGGGAAACAAATCGTGATCTGATTGGAATGTATGATGCGAATACAAGGATTCGAAAAGAATATGGTCAGATGGTAAGGAAGCTGGATCTGAATCTGTCAGTTGTAACTGTATTGAATGAATTTGCGGCTGAAGTAAAGCAGGAGGATGTGACGAATTTTATTACAGTTTATGCAGCAGCTAAGGTCAGTGGTGGGGATTCAATTGCGATTATCAGAGATGCGGCCAGAACAATCGGAGAGAAGATCGATACAGAACGTGAGATACAGACCATGCTGGCTGCGAAAAAGCTGGAATTTGAAATCATGAGCGTAATCCCATTTATAATGATTCTCTACATGAAGATGACATTTGGTGAATTCTTAAGTGTCTTGTATGGTACATGGACCGGATGTATTGTAATGAGTATTTGTCTTGTGCTTTATCTTGGAGCATATAGGTTTGGAAGGAGGTTGCTACAGATTGAGATTTAACAAGAAGTGGAAAAAAGTACTTCAGCCTGACAAAGGAAAATATGGAATCTATAAAAAGGCCGGAATCGTTCTTTTATTGTCAATCGTAATGTTTAGTGCAGTGTATGTCACAGATAATCGTCGTCAATTAGCACAGGATGAAAATGGAAACCGGATTTTGGAAAGAAAAGGACAGGGAGAAGGAAAAAAGACAGAAAAAATCCAGATGGAGACAGGCGAGTGGAAAGAGAAGATGAAGGTTCAGATTTCGGAAAAGAAGTATGCAGAAGAAGAGATTGGAGAACAGCTTTCTAAGGCGGCAGAAGAACTTCCGGCTCAGATCCTTGGTGAAAACAAAAGTCTGGATGAGGTCAGGTCAGACCTGAATCTTATTATGGAAATTCCACATACGGGAATCAGCGTGTCATGGGAACTTGATAACTACGAGGTTATGAACAGCAGAGGTGTTTTAAAGCAGGAGAAGCTGACGGAAGAAGGAACACTCGTCAAATTAACCGCTGTCCTTCGATATGATGAGGAAAAAATGTCCTGTGAATTTTATGCACACCTGTTTTCCACACCGTTGTCAAAGAAGGAAGGTGTTCTGAAAAAGATATCCCAGGAAGTAGAAAAAGCAGATCAGGAACAGCGGGAAAAGGATTATCTGATATTGCCAGATCAGGTAGATGGAAGAAAATTATCCTGGAAGCCTGTGAAGGAAATGAGAGCATTTGGAATTCTTTTGCTTGGCGGAGTGATGATTGTATTCCAGTTTACAGCAGAGAAACAAAAGCAGAAAGAACAACGAAAGAAAGAAATCAGACAGATGCAGTTTGATTATCCGCAGCTGATCAATAAATTCAGTCTGTATATAGGGGCAGGAATGACAGTGAGAAGAGCCTGGATCCAAATTGTAAAAGAATATGACAAAGAGAAACACTATCTTGGAGAAAGAACAGTGTATGAAGAGATGAGATATACAATGAATGAACTGAAGAATGGAAGACCGGAAAGTGAATGCTACGAGGCATTTGGAAGGAGGTGCGAAAGTCCGGTTTACCGAAAGTTCGGAATGCTTTTAAGTCAGAATTTAAGAAAAGGAACCAAGGGATTGACGAATCTGTTACAAAGAGAGGCGCAGGAAGCTTTTGAGGAACGGAAAAATATGGCAAAGAAACTTGGTGAAGAGGCAGGAACAAAGTTGATGATACCGTTGTTTCTTATGTTGGCAGTCGTGTTCGTGATCGTGACTGTTCCAGCGTTTTTGACGATTCAGATTTGAGAAAAAGAGAGAAAAGAAGGAGAGATACAAGATGAGAAAATTATTGATAAGAAAAAATAAAGATAAGAAATATGTTGCCGCGATCACAACAATTGAACTGGTTTTAATTTTGGTTAGAAATTTCACCCCGTATTTGGGGTGTGTATTGTGTGGATAGAGTGGAAATGTGTGGACAAATCTTACTAGATATACAGAGAAAGGTGGAAAGTGTGTATGAAGTCAAAGGAAAAATCTAAGGAAGAGATTGTATTGATTAGATATTATAACGTGTTGTTTTATCTAGTTTTTAAGGGTGGGATAGATGACTTTAATAGACAGTGCTTGGTGAATAGAATTAATACAGGGGAGTCCATTCGGATGAAGCAAATACAGAAATGGTGTCATTATCATCAGATCACATATAGAACCAGATTTATTTATAGAAAGGATTTTCCTCTTAAAGCCAATTTATGGAACTTATATTCTTACATTAGGTTTTTATTGGAAAACAGATAAAAAATTTCAGATATTATGATGTGGTTATTACATGTACCATGCTGTCCATTCTTTAATCAACATCCATTCTTTAATCAGATGACGGGTAAAATTTTTTATGCTAAAATAGAGTTGTAGAAAATTGTCATTTTTAAGCAGGAGAAAAGAGTATGGAATTAGTATTAGTACATATTACAGATATACATCTCGAAAACGACACAGATTATAATATTTTAGAAGGCAGAAGTGAATATATTGCAAATGCAATAAATAAACATATTATAGATGAAACGAATACACTGCTAATTTTGTGTATCACTGGAGATATAGCATATTCGGGCAAAGAAGAGCAATATCTATTTGCGTCAATATTTATCTCTGACATTATAGCGGGTATAAAGAAGAGATATAATGATTTGTTTATACAAATTGTAACCGTTCCAGGAAATCATGATTGTGATTTTGACAGAGAGGATAGTGTCATAAGAGAATCGGTACTACGTGATTCTAATTTAGATATGTTAAATGGTAGTATTATCAAGACTTGTACTACAGCTGAAGAAAATTATTTTAACTTTGTGAAAGACTGGGATGAAAGTATAGCACCATTAGTTAGTGCAAGTGCTGAAAGCATATTTGCAATTAACGGATTGAGATATAAAGGAGTTTCTTTAAAATTTCATTGTTTGAACACAGCATGGTGTTCTAGTAAAAATGAAAAACCTAAAGAGATGAGAATTGCCATTCCTGAACAAGAAGATAAGATAGAAAATGATATTGTTATTACTTTGATGCACCATGATGAGTCGTGGATGACTTGGGATAGTGTTGAGGAATGGAAAAAGTATTATAAATATTATTCGGATATTGTATTAGTGGGGCATGATCATGTTTCTGAGATTGTATTAAAGGATAATTATGGTGCTGCAACAAATTATTTTGTGAAAGGAAACCAATTATATAATTCGCATTATCCAGAACAGAGTGGTTTTAATGTTTTGAAAATCGATTTAGAAAGTAATATTGAGCGCTTTTTTTCATATGAATGGAATGGAAAACTGTATGAAAATATATTAGATACTAAATCGAGAGAATTTAAGAAAAACCGTTATGTAAAAAGCGGTGTTGAATTAAAAGCAGATTTTTTGGAATACTTAGAGGATAATGAAATAGATTTGGTAAGTAAAGCCAAAGGGATATTGAAATTATCCGATGTTTTTGTTTATCCGGTTTTAAAAGGGGAAAGTATTAGTAATAAAAAGAATAAAGCGCTGTATAAAAATAAAGAAGATATTATTCAGATCATAAAAAACAAGAAATATATCATGATTTCTGGGGAAAAGGAGTATGGAAAGACAGCTTTATTAAAGCAGTTATATAAAGATTTTTTTAATATGAAATTATATCCAGTAATGGTAGATGCCACAGAATTGAGAACTGGAGAAGGAGATGAATTAAATAATAAGATTGCAGAAATTTATGAACAACAATATTCTAATTTGGAAAAAGAAGAAATCCTGCAAATGGAAGAAGAAAAGAAGGTGTGTATTATAGATAATTTTGAAGAGATTGTAGTTTCGGATAAATTAATAAAAAAAATACTACATTACCTTACTTGTAAATTTGGGATTGTGGTGATTACAAGTAATCTTCAAAATGATTTGCTTGGTTTCTTGAAAAATGTAGAAACAAAAGAATATTTAGAAAAGAAATTCACGCGCCTATATATTCAAGACCTAAAAAACTATATGAGAAGAAAATTAGTAAGTAGGTGGTTGCTGTTATCTAATGAGGAACAAAATCCTGAAAGTCAAGAGTTTGATGTATTATGTAGAAATAAGCTGGCACAAGTACAAAGTGTTATGAAAACAGGATTTTTTAATAAGACGCCAATAGAATTTTTACTTGTGCTTTCCTATTTAGACAATTATGAAAAAATGAATACGGATTATAGTAGATATTCCTATATTTATGAATGTTTAATTCTTGATAAGATAAACGAAATATCCAATGGCGATACAAATGAAGCAACTATGTATAAGACTATTCTGGAGCAATTAGCTTTCAGAGTTTATGATGAAGAACAACAGCAAAATATGGAAGAGAGCTTTGTCTTAGGGGTGATTTTTGATTATAATCAAGATTATCGAGGAAGTAAGGGAAGCGGAATTGATGTCATTAATAACCTGACTAAATATAAAGTTCTTGAAAAGAGAGAAGGTAAATATAGATTTAAACATAGCTACATGTACTACTATTTTACTGGAAGTTATATTTTGAACCAATTACCTCCAGATATGAGAATGCAAAAAACAAAAAAAATATTTGAAGATTTATCGAAAGAACTTAATTTTAATATTGCTTTATTTTTAGCATATGATATGAGTGCGGAGTATGAAATATTACCATTGATACAAGCAGTATGCAAAGAGCTTCTTGTAGAGTATCAAAATTTTGAGTATGCTCAACAAAAAGATTTATTAAAAAAATTGGAGTATGATATAGATCGAAAAGTGGAACAGATATTCAATATACCTAAGAATGTAAACATACCTAAAATTCAGGAAGAAACAGCCCTTAAGCAGTATGAAGTTGAAATGGATGAGGTAAATCAACAATCTGAAAAAGATGAGGAAATGCTTGAAAAGGAAGCAGAATTAGATAAAATGTCACTTGAATTTACCAAAACAATAAGAATTATTGAGTTTTTGGGAGATATTTTAAAAAATTACTCATCATCCATTAAGCGGAAACCAAGAATAGAAATAATAAATTTGATGTATGATTCAAGTATGAAGCTTATGGGAGCGTTATATGAATCCCTGAATGGAATGATAGATACTATCATTGAAATTGTAGACGAAAAAGCAAAAGAAGATCAGGAAGAAATTGCAGCCAAAAGTCAATTCAAGATGAAAATAAATGAATTTCTGAGTCAATTTTGGGGAGCCTTCGTTGGTGCTACAGTATGTAATCTGGGGTATTCTTTGCAATCAGATAGGATTGTGGATGAGATTATAGATGTTAGAACTGAGAAAAACTGTACATTTTTCCGAATGGCAAGTATTGATTATTTAATAAGAACTCAGAATGGACATTTGCCAGTTAAGGACATTGAAGAATGTATCAAAGGCAAGAACAAATTAGATACATTTTCTCGCAGTATTTTATCGCAGAATGTGGCTGTCTATTTGAGGAATTATCAGTATGATGTAAATGATAAGAAGGCTGTTTGTTCATTGTTAAATTTCAACATAAAAGATATATTTATAGATGAACAAAAAAATAAATTAATTTCAGACGTATAGAAGGGGAGGACAAACAGAAATATTCTTTATATTGTAAAAGTGGAAAGAAAGTGGAAGCATCTGATAAGGAATTACAAGATACAAAACAATTTTACTAAGATTTTTGGAATCCTACAAAAACCAAATTGTTAGGCAACGTGATGAAAGACCGGTCAAGTGAGGTCGGCCTTTTTTCATAGATATGGAAAAAGGATACAATAAATTCATGTTGAAAAAGAACATACGTTCTGTTAAACTAATAAGAACAGAAAGGGGAATTCAAATGAAAAAAGATGTTTTTCAAAACTGTCCGATTTACCAGTCTGATCGTTTTGAGATAAGAAAGATGGAAATGAAAGATGCACATGAATTATTTCGGTGTTACAGTAATCCCCAGGCTGCCCGATATTTTAACGGTGACTGCTGTGGAGATGATTTTTATTATACAGACTATGAGAAATTTTTAGAATGTATGAAGTTTTGGGAAAGCAGATACCAAGTGAGGGATTTTGTACGTTTTACCATTGTAGATCAGAAACAAAAAGAAATTGCTGGAATGGTAGAGATCTGTCCGTCTTATAAATATTCTGCAGATGGTTCTAAGATTGGGATTTTGAGAATCGATCTATTACCGGAATATGAAAATGAAAAGATGCTTAATGAATTGCTTACTCTGATCTTAGAGCATATCTATGAGGATTTTGAAGTACAGGCAGTTTTGATGAAAGCACAGGAATATGCAACTGCAAGAAGAAGTATATTAAAACAGTTTCATTTTGTAGCAGCAATGGACGAATGTAACATTTCTTTTAGGGATTATTTTATCCGGTTCTGAATGAAAATAACTGAGAAATGCGGATACTAATCTGGAGGAGGTGGGAACATGCAAAAGGATAGAACCTATGTCTGTATTGATCTGAAATCCTTTTATGCATCTGTGGAATGCCGGGAAAGAGGATTAGATCCCATGACTACGAATCTTGTAGTAGCAGATCCAGAAAGGTCAGATAAAACTATCTGTCTTGCGGTTTCCCCGGCAATGAAAAAACTGGGCGTTCCAGGTCGATGTCGGGTTTTTGAAATACCCAAAGGGATTGAATATATCATGGCTCCACCAAGGATGCAGCTTTATATTGATTATTCGGCAGAGATTTATGCGATTTATCTGAAATACATTTCCAAAGAAGACATACATGTTTACAGTATCGATGAAGTGTTTATGGATGTAACGGATTATCTGGCAATGTATCAGATGTCTGCAAAAGAACTGAGTGTAAGGATCATGGAAGATATTCTTGAACATACCGGGATTACTGCGACTGCCGGGATTGGAACAAATCTGTATCTGGCCAAAGTTGCATTGGATATCACAGCAAAGCATGTAGAGGATCATATTGGGATACTGGATGAAGAATCCTATTGCAAGACTTTGTGGAATCATAAGCCACTGACAGATTTTTGGAGAATGGGAAAAGGGATTGCTAACCGGCTGGAGCAGTCAGGTATCCGGACAATAGGAGAGATTGCCCATGCAGATGAAGACATGCTTTACCGGATGTTTGGGGTAGATGCGGAATTACTGATCGATCACGCCTGGGGCAGGGAAAGCACTACCATGCAGGATATCAAATCTTACAGACCAAAGACCAATTCCCTTTCCAGCGGGCAGGTATTGGAGTGCGATTATACCTTTGAAAAAGGGAAACTTGTGGTGAAAGAGATGGCTGACCTTCTTTGTCTGGAATTGGTGGAGAAAGGATTGGTCACAGATTCCATCACCCTGCATGTAGGATACAGTAACCGGCTGGAGAAGAAACCTGCACACGGGACCATAGGGTTACGGAATAGTACCAGTTCAGCCAGACAAATTATTGCGGCTACGGAAAAATTATATTGTCAGATTGTAGATCCGTATACTTCCGTCCGGCGAATGACTGTAACCTTTAACCAGGTGGTAGATGAGCAGTATCAGCAGTATGACCTGTTCACAGATCCGGCGGAATTAGAACGGGAACATCGGATGCAGGAGGCTATCTTGGATATTAAAGAAAAGTTCGGGAAAAATGCTATCTTGAGAGGGATGGACCTGCAGACAGGAGCCACTACGATGGAACGGAACCGTCAGATAGGAGGGCATAAAAGTGGAACATAGAGGATGTATGAACCGAGAAGACCGAGCAAAACAATTTATGCCATTTGCTGCTTTAAAAGGTTATCCAGAAGCGCTTCGAAAAAAAGAGAAAATCGTAGTACCCAAAATAGAACTGCCGGAAGAGTACCAGGAAGAGCTGGATCGGAAACTTCGACAGATTAAGAAAAATGATGTAGTCACGGCAGTGTTTTTCTTCAAAGGAGAATATCTGCAGAAAAAAGGGATGGTGTCCCGAATCGATACATCCGCCAGAGTGATACAGATCGTCAATACGAAAATCTGTATTGATGATTTATATGATATTGACAAAGAAAATGAGATGATGTGAAGCAGCCTAAAATGAACATGAGCTTGGACAGGCTGTTTTTCTTTTGGAGAAAGGGGGATAGTCTGCTGATAGAAAAGAGAGAACAGGATTTGTTTGAAAGAATGAAAAATTGTATTGGCTGTACCTATATTTCTGACCTACCCAGATACCGATATGAAGTATGGGAGAAGATGAAACGTATATCATTGGATCAATATACGTTAAAACAGCTGGACGATTTTTGCGAGTATGTGTTTGGAATCCGATATTGGATGGTAAAACAAATGCAGGAAAGGGAGGGTACTTTTGAAAAATCAGAATGTAAATAAGCTGGATAGTTGCTACAAAAGAGAGCAGATTCTTTGTGTAGTATTGTGAATAGCTTTCTGGCACAAATATGGTATCCTGTTGTGCTGGAAAGGAGGATGTGCCTATGAAACTGTCACCGGAAGAAGCATGGGCAGGGACTTTAGAGTCTATGGTGGATAATCGGGTAGTGTTCTATTTGAAAAGATATAATAGAGATTATCAAGACTATTCCAGGCAAATGAAAGAACTGTGTGAAAAGTATCCAGCTATCATACAACTGATTGATGGAAATAACGGGGTAACTTTAAATGATGAGGAATACCAGGTATTTAAAACCTACAGCGAGCTGTCATCTAACCGGGAAATGCTGGAACGGGCATACTATTATTACTTTGGACAAGCAGATATGTTCCATTACCAAAAGTTATTAAAAGAGATCTCAGAAACGAAGGAAAGGGAACCGGAACAAAGAAAAAAGGAAATTTTGGAATGTATGAGGCAGTTCCGATTGGAAGAAGCAGAAAAGGAGTTCCGCTTTGATCCAAAATATCAAAAAGAAAGGGATGAAGTGTTTCAATATGAACAAGAACTGCGTAGTATGGGGCTTTCAGAAGAAATCATTATAGTCATTGATAATTATCTCTCTGCTCTCAATGCCGAGTGGCTGAGATACGGGGAGTTAGCTTATCAATATGGCATGGAAGATATTTTAGCAATGATAAAAGAATAAGAAGAGTAATGAAGAAATGCCGTCCTTTCGGGGGCGGTGTTTTTGTCTGCAAAAAGGAGGAATTGCATGATTATTGGAGTAGATCATGGCTATTCTGTCATGAAAACAGCGCATATTTGTTTCCCATCAGGGATTGTAAGATATGAACATGAACCCTATACCAATCGTGGAGTGTTGAAGATAGAAGGGAAATATTATGTGTGCGGTACAGGGAGACAGCCGCTTTTGCGTACCAAGACCGAGAATGAGCAGTACTATTTATTGACACTTGCAGCTATCGCACAGGAAATCCGATTCCGGAAGGCTCCCCGGAAAGCGGAGGTGGTGCTGGCCGCTGGCCTCCCGCTTACCAGTTTCGGACGGGAAAAGAAAAATTTTCGGGATTACCTGCTGGAAAGAAAAAATCCGGTAGTGTTTGAATACGAAGGGGAAATCTATGAAATCCGGGTTTTGGATGTCAGACTGTTTCCACAGGGCTATTCTGTCGTAGCAATGCACCCGGAGATCATTCGGGATGAACCTTCTGTTCTTTTGGTAGACATTGGCGGTTGGACTATTGACATTATGCGACTGGATAATGGTGTTCCAAATGCAGCAACCTGCAGGAGTCTGGAAATGGGAGTCATCCGTTGTCAAGACGAGATTTTGGAACAAGTCCGCAGAGATACTGGTTTGTCGATCACAGAAGTACAGGTGGAACGTGTTCTGAATGGAAAGAGCTGCAGCATCTCTGAAGAGGCAAAGAACATTATACTTACTTATGGGAGACAGTATGTGAAGCGGATCGTGTCTGCCATCATGGAGGCCGGTTTCGATCTGCAGGCAGTTCCGGCTGTATTTCTGGGAGGGGGAGCAAGACTTTTTGAACGCAACGTAAGCCCCCAGGACCGCCTGTGTCGGCTTATCACCCTGCCAGACGTATGTTTAAACGCTGCAGGATTTGAAAGGCTTGCAGGGCAGATTTTGAAACGATGAAACGTCCGGTATTTTCTTTCCGGCCTAATAGGAAAGACCGAAACCATAGAAAAGCATGGAGCATTCTGGAGAAAGTGCCGGAAGGAGAGAAAAGCCAGTTTCTTGTGGATGCGATTTTATTCTATGACCAGGCAGATGCACTGGAACAGCTGATCCGGAAAAGTGTTCGAGAAGAACTAAAATGTGGCGATATGCGACAAACTGTCGCAACTGCAGAGCCGGAGGAGTTGCCGGATCAGGTATTGGATTTTATCTCAATGCTGCAGGAGGAATAGGAAAAACACATGGGAAGGAGGGATGCCATGAGCAGAATGGTAGTTGTAACGTTACCGGAAGACCAGGTAAACCAGCTGGAATTTCTGGCAAAAGAAGAATCCAACCGGATTGGAAAAGAAGTGACCATGACGGATCTTGCGGAGCGGGCTGTCCGCCAGCAGATCAAGCGGATGAAACAAAGAGATAGAAAAAGATAAGAGCTTGCATAGATAGAGCGCGGCAAAAGAAGGGAGGGATGCCTACTGAGAGCAGGGAAAACTTGAGTATGTAATATGCTTCGTTTGCAGAGCATTTCTTTGTCAGGTATTGTGAATAGCTTTGTGATGACCTTTGGAGTATGTTGGTTGTAACAAAAAGAAAGGAGAAAGACTTCTATGGAAACCAAAAACATCTGTGGCAAGATACCAGTAGAATTACATGAAAAGGTCAGGGAAGAACTGGAAGGAACAGAAATGACAATTCCTCAGTTTTTACAAAAGGTTATCGAAGAGCATTTTATGAAAAAAGGAGTGGAAAAAATGGAAGCAAAAACATTGGCAGTACAAGTATCCGAGGAATTATTCAACCGCTTAAAAGAGAGAGTAGAAAAGGAAAAACGCCAAAGACGCGGGCGTTTCACTCAGAAAGACTATCTGATCGAAATTATTACCCAGGCACTGGATGCAGCGGATGAACTGGAAAAACAAGATGAGGATGAACCGGAACTTCATGTAACACAGCCTGAAGAATTGGAATTAGAGAATGAAGAGCGTCTGCAAGAGGCAGAATCAGAGGAAGAAACAGAATAAATAAGGAAACTGTATAAAAAGTGCGGGTATGCCCGTACTTTTTTTCGTTGAAGGGAGTGGTCAGAAAAAATATTCGATTTTTTGATATGTTCAGCGGTATAGGGGGATTTCGGGAAGGGCTCAACAGGGCTGGTGGTTTTTCCTGTGTTGGACATTGCGAAATCGATAAGTATGCAGACCGAAGTTATCGAGCAATTTTTAACACAGAAGGAGAGTGGTTTTGTAATGACGCAAAAAAAATACGCCCAGAAGAACTACCAGAGTTTGATCTCTTGTGCGGAGGATTTCCGTGCCAGGCTTTTTCAGTTGCTGGAAAAAGACAAGGTTTTGAAGATGCCAGAGGAACTTTATTCTTTGAAATTGCCAGACTGGTTAAAGCAAGACGACCTCCGTATCTTTTACTTGAAAATGTACCCGGATTGTTATCGCATAACAAAGGCGCGACGTTTAACACCATCTTATATACGCTTTATGAACTGGGGTATCATGTGGAATGGCAAGTGCTTAACAGCAAGGATTTCGGAGTCCCTCAGTCCAGAAAAAGAGTGTATCTTATCGGATATCTTGATGAAAGATGTGCCGGAAAAATATTACCTTTCACCGGAGCAAACAAGAAGGCTCTTGTTCAAATCGTCCCAGGCTGCCAAGGGAGCAGAGTTTATTCCAAAGACGGATTAAGCTGTACTATCACTTCCACTGCAGGAGGGATGGGAGGAAAAACAGGGCTTTATGATGTTGGGGTACCCATTAAGGAAAATACCAAAAAAGGTTATAAGATGGCATATGAAGGCGACAGCATTGATCTGGGATATGCCGGGATGAATACCCGACGGGGAAGAGTGGGGCATCAGGTTGCCCATACGCTGACAACGGGCAGTACCCAGGGAACCGTGCATTTTGTAGATCTGGATTCCAGACTGCGTGTAACCGAAGTGGCACGCTGTATCACAACAAGGCAGAATAGCCTTAGTGACAAACATCTGGGGGAACGCTCCGGAGCATTGGAAGAAGAGGGACCAAGAGCTGTTTTGACACCCGAAAGGGAAAACGTCCGTCAACAGGGACGTAGGATGAAAGCACCAGAGGAAGAAATGTTCACTTTAACTGCACAGGACCGGCATGGGGTGTGTTATGAAGGAAGAATCCGGAGACTGACACCACGGGAATGCTTGAGATTACAGGGATATTATGAGGAACAGATCGACAAGATCCTGGAACTTAATTCTGATGCACAGGCATATAAGCAGGCCGGAAACGGGGTAACCGTTAATGTGATCGAAGCCATAGGAAGACGCTTGTTTCAGGTACATTCCGGTATCCATGTTCTGCAGTAAGGTGGTGTCAGGATGGATCTGAAAGAACAATACTTTGGAACCGAAATAGAAATGACGGGGATTACCAGAGAAGAGGCAGCAAACGCAGTAGGAGAATTGTTTGGAACACAGCCATATTATATCGGAACCTACTACAGTACTTGGGGAGTCAGAGATCTGGAAGGAAAAGAGTGGAAGTTTACCTACGATGGGAGCATCCATACACAGCGAAGAAATGGAAACCGTTATGTTTATGCAGATAGTGAGTACAGCACAGAAATGGTCAGTCCGAAACTGGAATATGGCGAAATGGAAAAACTGCAACAGGTTGTCCGCTGTTTAAGAAGCCATGGGGGAAAAGTCAATTCCTCCTGTGGAATGCATGTTCATGTGGATGCCTCCAATCATACACCACGAAGTTTAAAGAATGCGCTCACGATCATGTATTCCAAAGAAGATATTTTATTTAAAGCATTGCAGGTAAACCCCAGCCGGGTGGAACAATGGTGTAAAAAAGTCCGTGAAAATGTGCTAGAAGATATCCGGAAAATGCCTTCCGGGAATATGTCCATGGATAAATTTCGTCAGCTGTGGTATGAGGAAAGAAGAATGGGAGGAAGATCGCATAGTCACTATGATGATACCAGGTACTATGCGCTGAACCTGCATGCTGTGTTTGATAAGGGAACGGTGGAATGGCGGTGTTTTAACAGTACCCTCCATGCAGGAAAAGTACGTGCAAATATCACTCTTGCTTTAGCAATTTCTGCTCAAGCTATCAATCAGAAATGTACCCATATGAGAAAGACGGAGATTTCTGAAAATCCCTGTTTTACTTTTCGGACCTTTCTTCTTCGGCTTGGCCTGATCGGACCAGAATATAAGAATGTGCGGAAACACTTATTGGATCATCTGGAAGGGGACAAAGCATGGAGATATGACAAGAACACCTATGAATGTCTGAAGAGAAAGCAGGAAGAGCGATAAAGGAGGGAAAGTTATCAAAGAACGTTTGTATTTTGCGTATGGAAGCAACATGAATCTGGATCAAATGGAATTTCGATGCCCGGATGCAGAAGTAATAGGAAATGTAGTGGTGAAAGATTACCGCTTGGTATTCCGGGGGAATAGCAGGGGAAATGGAGTAGCCAGTATCCTGCCGGAGCAAGGGGAACAGGTATCGGGTGTGTTATGGAGTATTACAGAAAAATGCGAAAAAAGCCTGGATTACTATGAAGGATATCCATATCTATATGGAAAACAGGATATTCTTGTGCAGTGTGAAGATGGGCAGGAACTTTATGCAGCTGTATATATTATGAATGAACCCTACCAGAGCCAGCCGTCACTTCCGGGCAAATTATATCTGGAAGGGATTCTGGAAGGATGCAGGCAGAATGGATTATCGGAAAATGAGATCCAAAAAGCTGTCCATACGACCAGAAAAGAAATGAAGAAGCAAGAGAAGAAAAAAGAGTCTCATGGTCGGGAAGTGGGACGATAAGGATAAAGGAGAAAGAATGATTATGAAAGGAAAATGGAAAACCAGAGCCATGGCATTTGTCATGGCTTTTAGTATGGGAATGAGTTCGATGATTTCTTCATCCGTTTATGCTGCGGCGGAACAGCCGGAGACAAAAGTAGAAACGGAAACGCAGGTATTTGAGGAACAGACAGAAGAGAAGGTAAGAGCAGAAGATATTGTAAAAGATGTCTCAGATAAAGAGTTCCGGGTAGAAACTTCTATGGAAGGGATTTCTTATGACCCGGAGCGGGAGAGTGTCCTGCTGTCTGAAATCAAAGATCAGGATGGAGGCTCTTTCCAGCCGGAAAACCCAGGTGTTTATTACGCACAGTATCTGGTTACCCCAAAAGATGGAAGTGAGCCATATATGATTGGACGGACCATCACATTGACCGATACGGAAGGGCTGGCACACTCGGAATCCAATGGCGGGGAGAAACAGAAGGAAGATACGTCTTCTGAAGAAGAGTCGGAGCAGCCTCTTCCTGTAGAGATTACCAGTTCCCAGCCGGAAGATACCCCGGATGTCCTTGCAGAACTGGAAAGAGATATTGAAGAGGGAAATGTGATGATGTTTTCTGCTGCAGATGGTATGGGAAAAAGTGAAACAGTCCATCTGAATAAAGGACGGACCATTTACTATCCGGATTATTTAGGTAATTATCTGACATGCTTATTTACGGTGAATGGAAAACTGGCGTACTGTCTGGAATCCCACCGTGCATCACCGCCTACTGGTGACTATGTTGCGGATATTCTGGAAAGTAATAAGAATCTTCAGAAAGTTCTTTATTATGGATATGGTGGAGCTGGAGATATCACAGGCAGTTACCTGTCCGGGAAAAGTGATGACGAAAAGTATGTTTATACCCATCTTGCAGCATCTTATGCCTATTGTGGGGATCTGGCATTTACAGGATGCCCGTATGAAAACCTGGTCAATGCAGGTGTGATTGCTTATATCAATCACTTATTTGGCATGGAAGAGCCGCCAAAAGGTGAGCTGTCTTTTTCCAATGCAAATGTGACTGCAGTAAGAGAAGGTGATATCCAGAAAACACCAGATATTACATTGAACGGTGACCATCGGAATAAGATTACCATTCCTGTTCCACAGGGTGTAACCGGATATAACAAGTCAAAAGGAACAAATGTAAGCGGCGGAAATCTGGAAGTTTATGGGGGAGATACGTTCTATCTGCAGGCACCTCTTACGGTAACTGGGAAATGGGAAAGCGGGCAGCTTTATGGTTCTGTCCGTGAGAGCTGGAAAACATTGGTTTTAACTTCCACCGGAGGAAACAATCAGGATATCGGAGCATTTATCTCTGAAAAAGCAGCTCCGGTATCTTTTGATATCCAGTGGCTAAATCTTGCCAGAGTTAAGATTCTGAAAAAGGATGCGGAGACAGGGAACCCGTTAGATGGTGCAGTCTATGGCGTTTATAAAAACAGTACCTGTACGGACCAGCTGTTGACCATTGCTATGACAGGTGAAGACGGTATCAGTTACAGTGACTATTTTGATGCAGCATTAGAAACTGTTTATGTAAAAGAGATCACAGCGCCTAATGGATATGCAATCAATAAGACTGTATATCCGGTTCATGTGTCCGCTGGATCAAGTGTAGAGGTAGAAGCAGTAAATACCTCGGTAAAAGGCAAGATCACGGTGAAGAAACAGGACGTGGATACGGGAGATTTCCTTCCGCAGGGAGATGCAAAACTGGACGGTGCTGTTTACGGGCTGTATGCGAAAGAAGATATCCAGAAACCAGATGGAACTGGAGTTTTATACAAAGCAGGAAGCCTGATTCAGGAAAAAACCTTTGGAAAGAGCGGAGAAATCGTATTTGAGAATGTATACCTTGGAGCAATGTATGTGAAAGAAATCGCTGCACCAGAAGGATACCTTCTGGACGAAACGGAATATGATGCAACGCTTATTTATGAAGGACAGGAAAAACCGATTGTAGTAAAGGCGCTGACTGTCAAGGAAAAAGTTAAGAAACAGGCGTTTCAGATCATTAAGATTTCAGAGGATGGAGATCAGACAGAGACAGATTTAGTGGAGGGAGCAGAATTTACCATATATCTGGTCAGCAATCTCTCCAAAGTAAAAGACGGTACCTTAAAACCGGGAAATGGTTCTGAATTTACCCCGGAAGATTTTATTGGTTATGATTTTACAGACGAAGAAGTGGCAGTCACATATGAGGATGGGAAAGAAATAGAAGTACCTGTCCTTGTAACAGATAAAAAAGGATATGCCAAGAGCGTGGAACTTCCATATGGACAGTATGTGGTTGCAGAGACCAAAACACCGGAAAATCTGAAACAAGTCCATCCGTTTTTGGTAACTGTAAACGAAGACAGCAGAGATCCGCAGGAATGGAGAGTCTTTGATGACCGCCCATTTGAATTCATGCTGAAGATCATAAAGAAAGATGCGGAAACAGACCATAATGTATTAAATAATTCTGCAACTTATAAGATTTGGGATTTTGAGAAAAAAGCATATGTGGAACAAATGGTATATTATCCAGAGAAAGAGAAAATCTCTGAGTTTTCCACTAATGCAGACGGATATCTGATCCTGCCAGAAGAATTAAAGGCAGGGCATTATCGGATTGAAGAAATCCAGGCACCGGATGGATATGTGAGACAAGGGTATGAGGAAGAACAAACAAAGGCTATTGAAATTGTGATTAATTCCGACACGCCTCATCAGATCGATCCGGATACAGGCGCTTATATTGTGGAAGTCGTACAGTATAATGAGGCGCAGACAGGTCATCTTACTTTGCAAAAAGTAGGAGAACAGCTAAAAACAGTCAAAGATGAGAACCTGCTGGAAAAAGCAAAAAAATTCTTTGTAACATTGAAAGATATGGTCATGGGGGAAGTTTCAGTTGAATCTGGACTGGAAAAGAAGTTTATCTATGAGGAATCCGGTGTGGAAGGAGCTGTCTTTGAACTTCATGCAAAAGAGACCATCTATACGCCAGACGGAGCTGTAGATGAGAATGGAGACCGCATCATCCGGTATGAAAAAGATGCACTTGTGGCAACGCTGACTACAGATGAAGATGGGAAAGCGGAAATAGGAGAGCTGCCATTAGGAAGTTATTATTTAAAAGAAACGACAGCTGGTGACCATTTTGTCTTAAATCCTGAACAGAAGGAGTTCACACTTTCTGCAGAAGATGACACAGTATCCGTTGTTTATGAAGGTGTTACTTATAAGAATGAGCGACAGAAAATCCAAATTTCTGTAGAGAAAAAAGATTCCGTATCCAAAGAAGCACTGGAGGGTGTGGTGTTTGGTTTATATGCCGGGGAAGATATCAAAAATATGCAGGGTAAGGTTGTAGTAGAAAAAGATACGCTGCTTGAAACGAAAGCAACCGATCCGGAAGGAAAACTTACCTTTGACAGTGACCTGTGGCATGGACATTATTATGTAAAAGAAGAGCAGCATCTGCCGGGATATCTGCCAAATGATGAAATCTGGGAAATTGATGCAACATATGAAGACCAGAATCTTCCGGCCATCTTTCTGGAAAAGGAAGTAGAGAACCAGCCGACAGAAAGCTATTTTACAAAAACAGATATTGTAACCGGTGAACCGGTAGAAGGTGCCAAACTGCAGATTCTGGATGAAGAAGGAACCGTTGTCCGTGAATGGATCACAACCAAGGAAGAACATCTGGAATATGCACTTCTGGCGGGAAACTATATCCTTCATGAAGAACTTCCACCGTTAGAGGATGGATATGTAAGTGCAGAGGATGTGTCTTTTGAGGTTAAAGAAGATGGAACGATCACAAAAGTGGAAATGAAGGATGATTTTTCAAAAGTGGATATCAGCAAAACGGATATTACTGGAGATACCGAGCTTGTAGGTGTGAAACTTCAGGTATTAAACAGCAAAGAAGAAGTGCTGGATGAATGGATTTCCGATGGAACAGAACATCGGATTGAATATCTGCCAGTGGGAGAAGAACTGACGCTTCGTGAAACCCAGACAATTTCTGGATACACGCTGGCGGAGGATGTGAAGTTTACTTTAGAGGATACGGGTGAAGTACAGAAGGTATCCATGAAAAATGAATTTGTCTATGGAAAAATCTTTTTAAGAAAAACAGACCTTCAAAGCGGGGATGCCCTTGCAGGTGCAGAATTTGAAATCCGGAATAAAACGACCAATGAAGTGGCCGGAGTTCTTAAGACAGACCAGAACGGGCAGGCAGAAAGTGTGGAACTGCTGATCGGAAGTTATAATGAGAAGGGAATCAAAGAACTATTCCAGTATGAAGTTGTGGAGACAAAGGCTCCAGAGGGATACCAGCTGGATTCCACGCCACATCCGGTTACCTTTGATTTAGAAGGAGAAAAGGATGGGGAGATTTTAGTGGAGCTGGATGTGACAAATCATAAGATTCCAACAGATGTTCCCAAAACAGGAGATGATACGGTATCACCAATAGTGCTTCTTGGTATTTGTGCGGTTTGTGCAGGTATATTGATTGGGTGTTGTGTTTACAGAAAGAAAAAGAATTGCAAAAATGATAAAGAATGATTAATAGTGTTATATAGAGATTGAAATCTATAAGAGAAAAAGAAAAGGGAAGAGGAGATTACTCCTCTTTCCCAGAATAAAGAAACCTAGAGGATTCTAATAGTTTATCGATTAAAGCTTCTTTTTTTCTATTTTGAATTTCATCATCACAATCATTTATTAGTTCTATGGCTAAACATATGTTTTGTAAATGAATAAGGGTATTAAAATCACACTGAACTTGTTTGCTGCATTGCTTATATATCCAAAATATTATACTGGATATAAAATTAATAATAATACCACCAATAATTCCCATAGTTTTTGCCTCATCTGCAAAATACAATGCGGAAAAAATCAGTAATGCAAGTCCTGCAAAACAAGATATAAGAGCGCAAATAAATATTGCAATCATTTGGCGCCTATTATTTTTGTAATAAAACTCAGATTCTTTTACAATTTGTCTCATTAGTTGATTACTAATATTATTTGACAAATCACAATCCATCATTGGTGAAGTGGACTCATCTTTTAAAGTCATTTTAACTACTACTAGAAGAATTATAAACATGCCAAGAATTATAAGTAGTAGTGGTAACATCCCAATAAATTGTTCCAAAGCTGTCTTATCTATAGGTGTTTTTGTTACAGTTCTAGTAGTTGTCACTAAGGCATTCATGCTTCTACAGTTTTCCCCCTATATATTGGTGAATTTTCTTGTTATAATACTAATATTAGCATAAAATATAATCTTATTAAAGCAACAAAAATAGAAGGAATTAGGTATAGCTATGATAAATAGAAGTAAATTAGATCGCTTGATTGCAGAAAAAAAGGCAAGAAATAGGGCATGTCATGTTATTGGATTTATTATTGCGATAGTGTATATATTTTTATACGAAATATGGTGGACAAGAATTCCTGCTTATAATGATCTGATATACAAGTTAGGAATATTATCAAGCACTCTTAGCTATTCCATTGTTGCTAGTTATATTTTTCACTATATTATTACAGTAATACCAGAAAAGAAAAAGCGAAAAGAAATGTCGTTTGCCTTACAATATCACCATGAAATTCTCATTGATATATTAAGTGACTTAATGGTAGCAGTTTTACAAGAAGATAATTGGAAGAGTAAGGACGTACATGAGTTGCAGAAGGAATACAGAGAAAAAAGCAAAACTAGAAAAATAAGAAGTGAAAAATGTCATGGAATGATTGAAGATGAACATGCAACAACTTATATAGAACCAGATACATTGTTTATAATATCTCGATTATTAGAACGTTTAGACGATACGTTTTCCAATATTATGGAGTTAGCATATTATATCGAGAACATTGATTATTTGGAAAATATATTAAATCTTTCAGAATCAAAAACATTAGCAAAATTAGGAATATGTAGAGAGGCAGTTAAAAATGAAGAAAAAGTCGAAGGAAATACATATTTAGATTATATTTTTAGAGTGGAATTGCCAGAGTATATTTTTGATGAGAAGTTGGGGATTTTTCAAACAGTAAAGAATTTAACAATGTGGGATAAAATCTAGAGTTTATTTGTGAAAAAACAATTTTAAACAGCAGGAGTACGGTAATGAAATTATCGTGTTCCTGCTGTTTTTGTCTGAAAGGAGAAAAAAGATATGAAACGATTTTATACAGCGGAATCCGTAACAGAAGGGCATCCGGATAAACTCTCTGATCTGATTGCAGACAGTATCTTGGATGAGTGTTTAAAAGGGGATCCAGAAGCAAGAGTAGCCTGCGAGGTACTTGCAACAAAGGGAACGGTACTTCTGGCCGGGGAAATTACAAGTAAGTATGAGCCAGATGTTTTGGCGGTTGCTGAAGATGTAGTAGAAAAAGTGGGATACCAGGCAGGAGAAATCCTCTTTGATGCCTTGATCCATCAGCAAAGCCCGGATATCGCACAGGGTGTTCAAAACTCCATGGAATCCAGAAAGCAACATGCAGCTGGCGAGGAATGGAAAATGGGCGCCGGAGACCAGGGAGTCATGACGGGATATGCATGCAGTGAAACGAAACAATTTTTGCCCCTTCCCGTGGTACTAGCACACCGGATTGTCCGGGAATTGTCGGCTTGCAGGATCAGTGAATATATCCAGGGATTACTGCCAGATGGGAAAGCACAGGTAACCGTGGAATATGAAGATGGGAAACCTGTCCGTCTGGATACGGTCATTGTGTCCTGCCAGCATGTTGAAGAAAAGTCCAAAAAAGATCTGGAACGGGAGATTCGACAGAAAGTGTTGCGCCCGGCACTGCGGATGCTTCCACCAGATGAGGATACCAGGATTTTGATCAATCCGTCAGGAAAATTTGTGGTGGGCGGTCTGGATGCAGACACGGGGCTGACAGGAAGGAAATTAATGGTGGACTGTTATGGAAGCATAGCACCACATGGAGGCGGTGCCTTTTCTGGAAAAGACGCAACAAAAGTGGATCGGTCAGGGGCATATATGGCAAGGTATATTGCCAAAAACATGGTGGCTGCCGGATTGGCTGAAAAGTGTTTGGTTTCGCTTGCTTATGCAATTGGTGTGGCAGAACCTGTGATGGTGCAGGTAGATACTTTTGGTACTGGAACTGTGTGTGCGGATGACTGTCTGGCTGCAGCCATTCCGCTGGTGTTTGGTTTGACGCCAAAACAGATCATAGACCATTTTAAGCTGCAACGCCCAATCTATGGCCAAACAGCGGTGTTTGGACATTTTGGAAGAAAGGAGTTTCCGTGGGAACGTACCGATAAGGTAGAAGCACTACGGTCAGCACTATTGTAATGCCGTGGTACGAAAAGGAAGATTTGGAAAAGGCCAGAGAAATGACAGCGATTGAATACTTAAAACAATATGAACCACAGCGGCTCAAACCCTGCAGAGGTCTTCGGCATGAATATGAACTGATTGATCATGACAGCTTCAAGATCAATGAGATCACCAGCCAGTGGCATTGGAAATCCAGGGATATCGGAGGAATCAGCGCATTGAATTTCCTGGTTCATGTGAATGGGATGTCTTTTCTGGATGCAGTTGGTTTTTTACTGGAGCAGAACCCATCCTATATACCGCCTAACATACAGGAACGTGAAATGGCAAAGAAGCCATTTGCTCTTCCAGAACGTGCGAAGGATGTAAACCGTATCTGGGATTATCTGAAACACAGGGGAATCAGCAGGGAAACTTTTGTGTACTGTGTGAACCAAGGAATTCTCTATGAAAGCTTGCCATATCATAATGCTGTTTTTGTTGGCAGGGATGAAAAAGGACAAGCCCGGTATGCTTTCCTGCGGGGAATCTATGACCGGGGGAAACCCTTTAAGATGGAACAGTCAGGAAGTGACAAAGCATATAGTTTTTGTGTTCCACCAAGTGGGAAGTGTTGCAGAGTGGCGGTATATGAAGCGGCAATCGAAACCTTAGCACACATGACGCTGGAGGGAAATCGTACAGATAAATATCGCTTGTCCGTTGGAGGGATTTATGCTCCAAAAGATGGCAGGCGAAAAAAAGAGGAAAAACCGCCACTGGCATTGGAACATTTTCTGGAGAACCATCCGGAGGTTACGCAGATTGAAATCTGTACCAATAATGACGGACCAGGCAGATATGCGTGTGAAACTATGAAAAGAACATATCGGGATAGATATGAGATTTTGATAAACTTACCGGAGCGTGAAGGGGCAGACTATGCAGACCTGTCAAAGGAAGCATGGGAAAAGAAAGAAAAAAATCGAATGGAAAGGTAGGAGTCTCTATGGAACGAAAACTATATTTATTATCACCATTACAGGCAGAATTTTATGAAAACGAGAGTGACCGGATGTACCCAGATGACGTGATGGATGGCCGTGCACTGGCAGTATATGGAGCAGACATTCTACAGAAGATGCAGGAGAGAGCGGATCATGTAGGAGAAGATTTGATGGAATATTACGATGAAAAGGATTCCGTCAAAGAAAAAGTTACAAATCTGGAGCTGTCGGTTGTCTTAAAGGATGGAGAACTTATGGGATGTGCGGAAGTTACCATCCAAGCGCCCTTAGATCGATGGGAAATGAATCGACTGGAAACTTATCTGACTGGGCAATATTCCGATGGCTGGGGAGAAGGATTTGAACAGCAGGATATTCCGGTAGAAGATGGTGTTTTAAATGTTCATTTCTGGAATAGTGACTATTTCCGGATGGATATCCTGCACAAGATTCCGGAGCAGATAAAACCGGAATGTGCAGTAAAACCAAAGTTAAAACTGCTTGGACATAATGGAAATGTTTTTTCTATTTTAGGTGATGCCAGCAGGCTTTTAAAACAGAATGGACAGCCAGAAGCCGCAAAAGAGATGTTTGACAGAGTCACGTCTTCCAAAAGTTATGAGCAGGCACTTGCGATCATCAGCGAATACGTGGAAACGGAACTGAGTAGGGATACGGATCAACCAAAGCCAGAGAAACAAGGAAAAAAGAAAACAGAAAGGGAAAGGTAAACCTATGGAATATGCTGTATTTAAACAACAGATTATGGAACAGGCAAAAAGGATTCTGCCACAAGAAGAAGGTTATGTAATCACTATTGTGGATCAAACAGAGTATGGGCTTGGCAAGATGTTGATCATCAATAAGTCTGACAAGGAAGTTGTACCAGGCATCTCTATGGAGGAGATGTATCAGGATTTTTCACAGAACAAAAAAAGTATAGAAGAAGTTATAGAAACTATACAAGATACAGTAAATACTGCATTTACGATGATTCCAGAAATAGATGGTACGCATGGAATTGATTTTAGAGATTATGATTACATAAAAGATCTGCTGGTGGTAGAATTGGAACGTTCAGAGTTCAACGGAGAACATTTATCTCATGGAATTTTTGAAAAGCAGCCTATTGGGGCATTGGTTCTGTACCTTAGGTTGGAACAGAAGAACCAGCTGGTTATGGCAAGACTGGGAAGGGATGTATTGGAAGTTTGTGGCGTGAGTCAAAGTACCATGATGAAGCAGGCCATGGAAAATACTATAAAAATAAATCCTCCTGTGGTGATGCCAGTGGATACCAATGACAGGTTTCCTTACTTTATCCTGTCTAACAAAGATGGGCGAAATGGAGCGACTGCCATCACTTATCCGGGAATGTTAGAACAGTTAAGGAAAATGGCAGGTATGGATTATTATGTGATTCCAGCCAATATCCATGAAGTTTTGATTGTAGGAAAAACCGAGAATGCGCCGATAAAATATCTTAGAGAGGCGTTGAAACAAAGAAACCGTGAAATGGGTATCCAGCAGATGTTAAGTGATCATGTCTATGAGTATAGTGGAAGAGATAAAAAATTGAAACGTTGTCTCGATGAAAAGAAAAAAAATCGGGAGCGATAAGAGAAAAGTAAACTCGAAAAAACGGTTAAATCGTTGAAGAGAAAGGATGATGCCTATGGAACATACCCTGCAGTTAGGGGAAATATTGAAAGATGGAATGTATCCTGTGGAGTCTGAAGGAGGAGATAACTGGAGGATCTTACACGGAGATACACTGAAATTAGTAAAAGCGTTTCAACCGGGAACTTTTGATGCAGTGATCACAGATCCGCCCTACGCATCGGGCGGTACAAAGCAGAATGAAAGGAACCGTACAACCAATCAGAAATATAGCAGCATGTCACCGGAAAAAGCCTTGCCAGATTTTGACGGCGACCAGAAAGATCAGCGTTCCTGGACCCATTGGATGGCAGAATGGCTGTATGATGTGAGAAAAGCATGTAAAAGTGGTGCTCCGATTTGCCTTTTTATTGATTGGAGACAGTATCCATCGATGACGGATGCTCTTCAATGGGCAGGGTGGATCTGGAGAGGAACAGCGGTCTGGGATAAGACAAACAGCCGGCCACAGAAGGGAAGGTTCCGCCAGCAGACAGAGTTTATCATATGGGGAAGTAACGGACCTATGCCGATCAGCCGTCCGGTTTCCTGTCTTCCAGGTGTGTTCCGATATGGGAATCCCCAGAACCGGGTGCATGTGACAGAGAAACCGCTGCAGTTGATGAAGGACGTGGTGCAGATATGCGAACCAGGCGGAAGAATATTAGATCCTTTTGCCGGAGCAGGTACTACGATTCTTGCGGCTGCCCAGCAGGGATACCAGGCAGTGGGAATTGAAGTGACAGATGCCTATTTCCAATTGGGAACGGAAAGAGTGAGAGAAGCATTGAAAGAAGAAGTGGATGTCCAATAGGATGTCCATTTTTTCGTGATAGAAATTTAGGGCATCCATAAGGATGCCTGGCGAAAGGAGATGAGATATGGATCGAGCGTTTGCGTATGTGAGCTGCTCCGAAGAGGACAGCAGAGTAAAGGTGCAGAAATACTGCAGAAAGATTTATGAACTGGGGTATATTCCAATCTGTCCCAGATTTGGATTTGTCCCATTTTTGGATGAGAGTAATGCAGAAGACCAGCAGGGGCTTGCACAGATGTCCATGCTTCTCTTAAAACGATGCCGCATGGTAGTAGTCTGTGGAAGTGAAGTGACAGATAACATGAATACAGAAATCAGTACAGCGGATCGACTGCATATTATCTGTACGACTTTAGAAGGGCTGATTCAGATCAAAGAAACAAAATAAGGGAAAAGGGGGAAAGGAAACAGACTTGCGGTGCGACTCGTTTTGCAAGCATAGCGTTTGGATATCCAAACGCCCTTTGGGGAGAACCCCAATCCCCCGTGACAGAGCATGAGAGGAGATCAAATATGTGGAATTTTATCATAGGTGCAATGTTTGGCGGTATGTGTGGAGTTGGAATTGTGTGCCTTACGGTGATAGGAAAACGAGCAGATGAGGATATGGAACATATTGAAAAGAAGAAAGAAACATCAGCATTAGAGGGGAAGGTGTCTGAATGAGGAAACGCAATCATGTGATTCCTATAAGGCTGAATACAAAAGAAATGAAACATCTGGAGACACAGGTTGCAGTCAGTGGGCTAAACAGGGAAGAATATCTCCGTACCCTGATCTTAGGGGCGGAAGTGCGTGCAAAGCCTTGTACCCATCATGCAGATTTGCTACGGAAAGTTGCAGGATTGTGTAATAATGCGAATCAGCTGGCACACGTTGCCAATGCAACAGGAACTGCCAGCCAGGAGAGTGTCAACGAAATGCTGAGGATATCCAGAAAAGTCTGGGAAGAAGTAAGGGAAATGTGGTGATGACTTATTGCATATACAAGTATTATTCCCGTTCACCGCCTGGACCGTTCTGTAGACTATATCCGGGATAAAGAAAAGACTCAAAAGAAAGGGAATACTGCCGGTTCTCTGGAAGAAGCAATCGACTATGCATTGAACCGGGATAAAACAGAGCAAGTGTTTTTTGAAGATGCCATTGGCTGTACCATAGAACAGGCATATCAGGATATGATTGCTACAAAAAAAAGATTTCATAAAACAGACAAGGTGCAGGGCTTCCATCTGGTACAAAGTTTCGCAGAGGGAGAGGTTAGTCCGGAACTGGCACATTTGATAGGAGTGGAGCTGGCAGAGCGTCTGCTGAGAGGACAGTTTGAAGTGGTTATCACCACTCACTTAAATACCAGTCATTTCCATAACCATCTGGTCTGGAATTCCGTGTCTATGGAAGATGGGCATAAGTATCATAGTAATGAACAAAGTTATTATATGGAGATTCGAAAGATTTCTGATGAACTTTGCCGAAAATATGGGTTGTCCGTAATCCAGACAAATCAGAAAAAAGGGATACATTATGTACAATGGAAAGCGGAGAAAGAGGGAAAACCAACCTGGCGGACAGCCATCCGTTCGGATATTCGTGAGGCAGTGAAAGCAAGCTACAGCTGGACTCAGTTTGTAAAAGAAATGGAAACAAGAGGTTATGTATGGCGGACAGATAGGAAATATCTTGCTCTAAAGGCTCCTGGAATGGAACGATATGTACGCTTACGATCTTTGGGAAAAGGATATGGAGAAATGGAAATCCGGGAGTGGATTTTAAGACCAAAGATTCGGGAGACAGAAAAAGTATATCTGCAATGGTCAAAACAAAGAAAGAAACGGACCGGACTACAGGCATTGTATTATTCCTATTTGTATCAGATGGGTGTTTTTCAAAAGAAACCCAAGCGCATTCCTTATGAAGTGCGGGAAGATATCCGCAGGCTGGATCAGCGGATTGCGCAGATAGAATTTCTTCAGAAACAGGACATTTCCACCATAGAACAGCTGCAGGAATTCCGGCACCCGCTGGAAGAAAAAATGGCACAGTTGCTATTGGAACGCCGGCAACTGTATCGCAGCCAGCCCGGATGTGAACGGATTGGAAAGATTACAGAAGAGATGAAACAGATCCGCAAGGATATTCGGATGTCGCTGCGGATTGAGCAGTATTCCGTAGAAATGGAGCAGCGGATGAAACGGGCAAAGGAGAGGATGGAACAGGCAGAGAAGAATATGCAACGAAGGAAGGGGCAGTTAAAGGAATCCTATGTGAAGTAAAAAATCGAGGAGGTGAGCGGTATGAATTACGGTGGTGATGCGGCAGATCAAATTGTTCGTTATTCGATGGAAGGGATGGAACATACGCTTCGGATTTCCGGGAGTATCGCAAAAAATCTGGCAGTTTTCATCGTAGCAGTGTTAAAAGACCAGAAAAAGACTTATGGAAAGACACAGATGGTACGTATGATCAAAGAACGAAGGCCGACCAAATTTTTTACCGTGCCGGATGACCGTATGAAAGAATTTGCCAGAGAAGCAAAAGCAAGAGGTCTTTTATATGTCGTCATTAAGGATAAAAAGAAACCGATCAACAACGAGATTATGGTATTTGCAGAAGACGCTGCCAAAATGAACCGGGTATTGGATCGCATGGATATTGACTATGTAAAAGCAGAATCCGGGAAAGTGGAATTTGATACAGGAGATCCTAAGAGAGAAGAAACAAAAGATATAGATCTGGGAGGAACATCAAAGCAAGGTCAGGAGAAAAAAGTTCAGACCGTATCCATGCCAGAGGGAACTATTGAATTTGAAATTGATGAATCGGATCAGAAGTTTGATTTCGGGGATATGTTCTTTGAAGAAGGAAATTTTACGCAGGGGAAGGAAGAAAAGCTTCCGTCCGGGACTTCCTCGCCCAGCAGAGATTTTTCTTCCGGTCAGAAAAATAGGGAACATGGAGTAAAGCCTTCTGTGCGTGCAGAGATCAAAGAGATAAAAAAGGAGCAGGCACAGAAGAATCGGCAGAAACAAAGCAGACAGCGTCAAAAGACGAAAGGGCGAAAATACAAGAAAAAGGGAAAAGGGAGGTAATGCTATATGGATTTAACAGGGATGATTCAGAATCCTGTGGAGGATCAGAACTCGGAGCAAAAGTTATCGAAAGAAGAGTATGCAGCTTTAAAGAAACAGGAGCGGGAAGAAACGTGGATGCAGATCGATGGACAGGCACAGTCGGTGTTCCGGGATGGAGCGTCCTTGCAGAAGTTTCTGGATTTTATGGCAGGGCAGTATAATATGCCAAAGGTTCCGAACCTTTTGCTTTTATATTCGCAGAATCCTGAAGTAAAGCTGGTAAAATCTTTTGATGAGTGGAAGCATGACAGACGTTCCTTAAGAACAGGAGTACATGGCTATACTTATATTATTGATACGAAGTATGAGAAGGATGGAGAAATGCGTTCCGGTTATGCGATCAGCAAGGGTTATGATATTACGCAGACCAAAGGAAGGCCGTTAGAGGAACGTCCTCAGAAAGATATCCACACATTATTGGAAGCAGTGTTGAAAAATCAGAATATCCGTCTGCAGATTGCGGATAATCTTCCGGATAAGATTCAGGCACAATATATTCCAAATCAAAGGACGATTTACATACGAAACGGAATGTCAGAGATTACTACTTTTCATGCTATTAACCGAGAACTTGCCTGTGCAGCACTAGACCAGCATGATGGAAACTACGCCAGAAACAGAGTTAATGCACAGGCATTTTGTGCCACATATATATTAGGAAAAAGATATGGTGTGGATGTCTTCGGTTTTGATCTTGAGAAAGTGGCAGGAATTCAGGAGCATGGTCAGAAAGATCCACAGGAGTTAAGGTTATTCTTAAATGATGTCCGGACAGCAGCTTATGGAATCCGTGGTCATATCGAACGGAATTTACGGGAGCCGGAACAGCAGTTTGTGACAGAGGATACCTTTACAGTAGGAGAAAGCGAGAAAAAATCTCCGGACAAAGGGAAAAAGAGTAAAAATGAACCAGAGCGATAAAGCGCAGTAAAAGTTGGATTTGTGATAGCTATTGCGGAACGTGTGTGATATGGTTGGTGTAAGAAAGGCAGGTGTCGTATATGACAAAATATTATATCGAAATGAAAGAAACCAAAAGAAATATGATGTCAGATGCATTGCTGAGTCTTTACCGGAAAAAAGGACCTGAATCAGAAGAGGCAAGACAAATGGGTTTAAAACTCTGGGATTTTGATCTGAAAGAAAAGAGGATGGAAATCACTTCTGATGAACAGAGGGTTCTTCGCCATGCCTTAAACGATCTCCGCAATCAGCGTTTAGAAGAAGGAAAATATACTGATGGTGTGGAAGCAGCTATCATGGAGGTTATGAAACCCCATAGGACCAAGCACTTCCCGTGGTAAAAGGAGGGGTGATCATTCAGATATTAGATCGAAAACAGGTAGAACGCATACGAAAGATGTATCCAGAAGGAACGCAGATTTGCTTAGATGAGATGGAGGGTGAAAGGAATATGCCCTCTGGATTAAAAGGAAAAGTATGTTACGTAGATGATGCCGGACAGATCCATGTGAACTGGGAAAATGGTAGTTCCCTTGCGGTATTGCCAGAAGTGGATTCGTTCCATAAAATAGGAGAGCCGCATAAGAGAAAGGAGCATGGCATGCAGAGGTAACATTTAGAAAAACAGACCTTATTGTCTGGGGGATTTTTCTTCCGATTGTCTGGTGGATGGGGGCTTCCCTTGCCTGTGCGATTCAACCAGGGAAAAATATATTTGAAATTTTAGACAGGCTGAGTCAGATTCTTCGTCAGCCTTTTTCTTTGCACTATACCGTATATACGGGAAAGTGTTTCTTGATTCTATCATTTGCATATATCACAGGTATCTGTATCTATTATGCCCAGCAGAAAAATTATAGAAGAGGTGTGGAACATGGTTCGGCAAAGTGGGGAGATGTCCATCAGATCTGCCGGAAATACCGTGACAAAGACTATGTCCAGAATCTGTTACTGACACAGAATTTCCGCATGAGTCTTGACTGCTATAAACATAAGCGGAATTTGAATGTATTGGTAGTGGGAGGTTCTGGAGCCGGAAAATCAAGAACCTATGCAATCCCTAATATCATGCAGTGCTGCCTGTCACAAGGGGAAAGTGTCAGGGGATGTTCTATGGTTATTACAGATCCTAAAGCGGAACTGCTCCGAAAAACGGGTGGACTGTTGGAACGGATGGGATATGAGGTTCGGGTGTTTGATCTGATCAACCCAGATACCTCCTTTTGTTATAACCCATTTTGTTATGTCCATGATGACAAGGATGTGTTAAAACTCATCAACAACCTGATCCGCAATACCACACCGAAAGGTTCACAGGCATCGGATCCATTTTGGGAGAAGAGCGAAACCGCGCTGTTGCAGGCTCTGATGCTGTACCTGTTACATGAGGCACCGCCGGAAGAGCAGAATTTCCCTATGATCATGGAGATGTTAGGCAGTGCCCAGGTTAAGGAAGAGGATGAGGAATATCAGTCTCCTCTGGATATCTTGTTTGAAAGGTTAGAAATGAGAAAGCCGGATAGCATTGCGGTGAAACAGTATCAGATTTACAAGCAGGCAGCGGGTGTTGTACGCTCTAAAAGACTTCTTAATCAAGCGGTTGGGAAGTCTCTTAGAACACACAACCTAAAACCGAAGAAAGGAGCGCAAGTTATGAGAAAAAACGAGAAAATCACTGCTCTGTATGAACGATTGAGCCGTGATGACTTTGGCAAAGATGATGACCAGCAGCGTGAGAGCAATTCCATTTCCAACCAAAAAGCAATGTTGGAGGAGTTCGCCGCACGGCAGGGGTTTACGAACATTGTCCATTTCACGGACGATGGCATTAGCGGCACTTGCTTTGACCGTCCCGGATTTCTGGCAATGATGAAAGAGGTTGAAGCCGGAAATGTGGAGTATCTGTGTATCAAGGACATGAGCCGCATGGGTCGTGACTATCTAAAAGTAGGTCAGATTATGGAAATCCTGCGTCAGCGTGGCGTTCGCCTTATCGCCATCAATG